>NZ_JAZGJN010000281.1:0-84373 GCF_038085095.1 Photorhabdus sp. P32
AAACTGAACTTGATTGTGCCCATCCTACTCGGCTTGGGAGAGAGGGATCAATGAGAATATCAATGGGTTAATCAGACAATACTTTCCAAAGGGAACTGATTTTAATGAAGTCTCTGATCAGGAAATAAATTTTGTGGTAAACCGATTAAATCATCGTCCCCGAAAAACACGGGGTGGGAAAACCCCGAATGAATTATTTAAGGGTATACGAACATGTTTACTTCCAGATTAACGATGTTGCACTTATTATGTGAATCTACCAGTTATTAAATTAGTTAACAAGATTTTCTTAAGTTATGAAGAAAATATTTATCATATAATTGACTTTATTGAAAATTCAAGTGATAAATAATAAACTTCTCTGTCCTATGATTTCAAATTATATCAAGTTTTTTATGAAGTTGATGATTTTTTACTATTAAATTGACAATCATCAAATATAGCTAAAATTGTAATCTAAAGCTACTTTTTTAGTCTATTAGACTACTTCATCTTGCATCTCTCTCACTTAATTAAAAATACATGATAATCAAACATTCGACCAAGCGATTATAAGACAAAATATTTCATTTACAATCTCATTTTTATTATGAATAAATCACACTGGCAATTAAATAATAAGATTAACTGATAATTATAACTCAAATTAATTAACAATACGCTTTCATATCCGCAACACAAAGTTAAAGCAAAGATCTAGTGCTAATTAAATAATCAATATCTTACTAACATGGAAAAATAAATTAAGGTCAAAGCAATCTTATTTTTCTATTCCTTTATCAATAAAACCAAATCTCCCTTTGACAAAACTACCTCATTAGATCAATGTTAGCTACCATCAGCCCGATACTGTATGAGAAGGGGAACCTTCGTGTTACTTGCCTTAAAAACCCGCAATACAAAAAGTTGTCCACCGCATTCTGTCATTTCCAAGCGCTCTTTTCCATTTTCTTGTACCGCTTATCTGACCATAGTCTGGCGTTGGTTCGATACCAGATTGAAGAAAAACGGATTACCTGCAATGCTATTATCGCTGCCGGTAATCAATCAAGCTCAAGCCAGTCATTTTGTCAACTTTCAATCTATTGATACCAGCCTGTATATGCAATTTGAAAATCGAGTCGATCCCAAAAAAACGATTTCACCGATTTTAGAGGCTTTCGGCGACTACAGTATCGGCGATATGTACGTCTATAGTATTTGGCAAAACTCGCTGCAAAATGATTATCAAGGTGACAAAAGTACCTACTACTATAAATTTGTCCCCAGAGTAAGTTTGAGTAAAGTCACTGATAATGACCTCTCTTTTGGGCCGGTAAAAGATATTTTATTCGCCCAATGGGTTGCGAAAACCAAGGGGATAGATTACGACTATTTCCCCGGTATCAGTATTGACTGGCAAGCTAGCTGGATTAGCTGGTTACGGACAATTTTTTATTTTGAGAATAATGCCAAAGGAAGCTGGAATGATCAGCGAATCCACATCGACTACGGAATTCCCTTCAATAACCGTTTGGGTGATTTCCGAGTTGTCGGCACTTTCGATTATACATTAGGTTTACATGGACAACCTGAAACTATCGATTTCAAACCAGAGTTGCATTATGATTTAGGAAAATCCCTTGGTCATCAACCCGGTCATTTATGGATTGGCATTGTTCTGAATCCAATAAAAAATAAATATAAAATAAGAGATACACCTTATTACCGAACCGATCAATTTAGCTACGGGATCTCTATTCGGTACAGTTTTTTCTGATATCTGAATAAAATATCAGAAATTTTTTGATGGCCTTTCATCCTGATGGAGTCAAGATGCTCACTCAACATGACCACCTCGGACGTACTTATCAGTGGCTCCTACTGATACTTTTGGGTTTGGTTTACTTTCTGGTCACCGCAACCACATTTACCTCGTTAGGCGTTGTGTTGCCTAGCATGATCAAGGAATTACACTGGAGTTGGACTGATGCCGGTCTGGGGTTCACGTTACTTGGTCTGTCATGTGGACTGTCCAGTTATCTTCCGGCAATGTTTATTCGCCGTACAGGTGTCCGCGCCACGTTACTGATCGGTACACTCACTTTTATTACTGGCTTTTACATCCTCTACAACACTCACAGTATCGCGGCCTATTTTACCGGTACCACATTATTAGGCATCGGCTTTAGTCTTATGGCTACGGTTCCCGGTACTTATGTCATTAGCCGACTTTTTAAAAAACAATCGCTGGCTTTTGGTATCTATTTCACCATCGGCGGATTAGGGGGCGTGGTCGGTCCGTGGATCTATTTCCTGGCAACAGTATTTTGGGAAAACTGGCGTATGCACTGGGTAATTTCCGGGATATCACTTACCCTGATTAGTTTATTAACCATTTTATTTATGCGCGAAGGTAAAAAGGAAAACGCCCACGCTGAAAGAATTAGCAAAAACCAACAAGACCAGCTCCCTTCCAGTATCTATCGTACCAAGGAAATATGGAATGTCCGGCAAGCACTGCACACCTGGCAATTTTATGCCATTGCAGCCGCTTATACCTCTTTTTTACTGTGCGGGATAACTGTTAATAGTTTTGCAGTCGCCCATATTACTGAAAACGGATTCAGTGAATCTGTCGCAGCTTCTTCGCTCAGTATCTTGGCGTTTATCAATGCATTCTCACGATTTGCAGGAGGCGCTGTTGGTGAATGGCTCGATCCCAAAAAATTGCTTATCGGCAGTCTGTCGATAATTATCTGTGGCCTTATCGCACTTAGCGTCGCCACCTCATGGACATTTTTAATCCTGTTCACTGCGTGTATTGGTATCGGTTATGGCATGACCTTTCTGGCATCCAGCATATTGCTGTTCAATTATTTTGGCCGCACGCCCTATCTGGAATTGTTCTCAGTGATGAATTTAATCTCCACTATTGCATGTTTCGCACCTTTCCTGGTGGGAGCCATTAAAGATTACTCAGGTAGTTTTACACCGGCATTTCTCATTATTGCCGTACCAGTGTTTACCATTCTGATCGTCACATTTATGATGCAACCACCACTACAAATAGTGCAGAAACATTCTGACAACAACACTTTGCTTAACTAAATTTAAAAATAAAATAGCCTAAAAAGGCATTCCTTATACTTATAACAGGCAAACAAGGAATTAATATGGCAAAGAAAGAATTCGGTGTATTTCTACCCATAGCGAAAGGTGGATGGATTATTTCTAAAAATACCCCTCCACTCGATGCTTCCTATCAGCAAAACCGTGAAGCGGCTATTCTGGCTGATCAAATTGGCTTGGATTTCATTATGTCCATGAGTAAATGGCGCGGTTTTGGCGGCGCAACGGAGCATTGGGGCTGTTCGCTGGAATCGGTTACGATGATGGCTGGCATTGCCGAAGTCACTCATCATGCCCGGCTTATCGCAACCATGCATGCCGGGCTGCATAATCCCGCCGTGACAGCCAAAATGATTGCGACACTGGACCAAATTAGTCATGGACGCGCCGGGCTGAATATTGTCTCTGGCTCCTTCAAAGACGAATTTGAACAGATGGGGGAATGGGATAGCAATTTAGATCACGATCAACGTTACGCAATGACCGAAGAGTGGACTCAATTGATCAAACGGCTTTGGAGTGAGAAGCAGGTTAATCATCAAGGAGATTACTTTAATTTCAAGAATTGTGTTTCTGAACCTAAACCTGTTTCCGTTCCACGCCCTTATTTAGTCTGCGCCGGCCAGTCAGAATGTGGGCTGCGTTTTAGTGTGCGTAACACCGATGTGTGTTTCATTGGTGGTAAAGATGAAGAAGAAACGCGACAAATCAGTCTGATGGCTAAACGTCTTGCAGCCGAATACGGCACAACCACCAAAACCTTTTGTATGTGTACGATTATTTGCGCTGAGACAGATGAAGAAGCTGAAACGCTGGCTGAGTTCTATCGTGATGGTCTGGATATAGACGCAGTGAAAAGCATGATGCACAGTTTTGGCGTTGATGTTGGCGAAAAAAGCAATGCGATGGTTGAAAGATCCCAAAACGCTTTTATGACCCACACAGCTATCGGCAACCCGGAAACATGCCGCAAACAATTGTCAGATTTATTGCATGAATGCGAACTGGATGGGGTTATGTTGATCTTCCCTGATTATATTAAGGGGTTAACCACTTTCGGTGAGAAAATCTTGCCACAAATTAGGGCAGAATTTACCTAAATAACAATAATCAGCCAATAAACCTGGGAATGGGCTCGCCACATTTCGACGAGCTTACCCATTCCCTGAACGTCTGCTTAACCCTGAACTCGCCGGTACAATCCCGTCCCTCGCAACAATCGTATCCCCAACCAACTCCCACACAATGAAAGTAACAAGCTGCCAATTATTGGTAGTAACAGCCACATCTGCCATTCTGGTTGCCACGGAAAATCAAATACCTTGGTCTGCAATAACCAAAGCGCAACTTCAGCGCCAAGTGCCGCAGTAAAACCCGCCATTAACCCAAGCAAAGCAAATTCATACCAAAGTGTACGACGTAGTAACTGCTTACTGGCTCCCAAGGTACGGTAAACCACCAGTTCAAGTTGCCGTTGATACATCCCGACCTGAACCTGCGCCAATAACAGTAATGCGCCACAGACCATGACCAACCCCACCATGACTTCCAATGCCTTACTTACCTGTTGCAAAATACCCTGAATTTGCTTAATCATCGTGCCGGTATCAAGCAGGCTCAAGGTTGGAAACTGACGATTAAGATCCGCCAGCAGGCGACCGTCTCCCTCATAATGGAAACTGGTCAGCCAAGTTTGCTGCTGATTCTCTAACGCTTGTTTCGGGAAAATAAACAAGAAATTTGGCCGCAAACTTTCCCAATCCACCAGCCGAATACTGCTAACTCTGGCGCTGAATTGCTGCGTATCGCCACTAAATGTTAGCTTATCGCCGATTTTAATTGCTAAACGCTCTGCAAGACCCTGCTCAATAGAAACCTCATCTGCTTTTGGCGGCCAATGGCCCTCCATCAGGGTATTAAATGGGGGTAATTCCTCTTTCCATGTCAGGTTCAATTCCCGCTGTACCGTGTTGCTATCCGATTCTCTGGCCTCTGCCCACGCAATGGCTGACTGACCATTAATTTCCGTCAAGCGAGCCAGTACCACGGGATAGAATGCCGAAGGTTTAACCTGATATTGAGCCAGCAAATGTTCTACTTGTGGAATTTGCTGTCCAGTCATATTAATCAAAAAATAGTTTGGACTGTCTGGCGGCAATTGCTGCTGCCAACGGTCAAGCAAGTCTCCTCGAACCACCAGCAACAAAGCAAATAACATGAATGATAAAGAGAAAGCCGACAATTGAGCCACTGTCTGAAACGGCTGTCGCAGTAATCGATTAACCGCCAGGCGAAAACTGAGTTGACGAAGTTTCAGATGACGTAATAACCACAATCCTCCCCAACCAAACACCGCCAGTAATAGCGCAACCATCACCATACCAGCCAGTAACGCCCATAACATAGGCTTGGTTCCAACCAACAGACTCAGTCCGCTAATGACTACCAATACCGCTAACGGCAGGTAATAGCGCAACGGCCAGACAGGTGCGATAACATCATCACGCAACACCCGTGATGGTTGGGTTGCCATTAACTGCTTGTACGGACGGATTCCCACCAGTAAGGCGATAATAGATAACGCGCCTAACGCCCAGATCCACGGCCAGAATCCTGCTGCGGGTAATGTTTTCGGCAACATAGGCGCCAGAATCTGCACAAGCAGATATTCAAACATCAATCCCAGAAACGACCCCACCAGCGCCGCCGCAATCAATATCACTAGCCATTGCCCAATCACCCATTTACGCAACGTCCAACGCCCCGCGCCAAGTGTTTTAAGCACAGCAATCAAATCATGGCGGCTACGGCAGTAGTGAGTCATTGATACCGCTACCGCGGCGACAGCGAGTAATAATGTCAGCAAAGCCGATAACAACAAGAATTGCTGTGCCCTTTCAATAGATTTTGCCAGCGCCCCACTATCCTGTTTTAAGGTATACCAGCGCTGATCCGCTTTAAGTTGGGGATCAATAAGCTGCTGATACTGATAAACCGTTTCTTTATCACCCGAAAACATATAACGATAAGTCAGACGACTGCCAGGCTGAATCGCCCCGGTAGATTGCGCATCATCAAGATTAATCAAAATCCTTGGTGCAATCTGAAAGGGATTGAAACCACTATCAGGTTCCTGAATTAATTCTCCGCTCACCTTAAGTGTGGTATCACCCACATCGAGATTATCCCCCACTTTGATTTTCAACAATTCAAGCAAACGAGGCGCGACCAGCACGGCGCCTTTTTCCGCTTTCAAACCCGGCGGATGGGTTTCCAGCTCCCCATACAATGGATAGTTATGGTCCGCCGCTTTTACATTAGCAAGTTGCGGAATATCCCCGGCATAAGTCATGGTGGTGAAAGAGAGCTGGCGACTCAATTTTAATCCCATTTTTTTCGCCTGCTGTAACCACTCATTGTCTACCGGATAAGCAGCACGCAGGACTAAATCCCCCGCCAGAAAATCCCGACTTTGGTAATGCACACTTTGATCAATGCGATCGCTTATCCTTCCTAAAGCCAGCACACAAGCTACCGCCAAGGTAAGAGATATCCAGACGATCAGTAAAGCAGGAGTACGCCATTCGCGCCAAAACCAACGCCAAATCATCTTTCTTCCCTCAATTTGCCATCAATCAACCGCAAACAACGTTGACAACGGGCAGCTAGTCGACTGTCATGAGTGACCAGAATTAATGTTGTGGCATAATCACGATTTAGAGAAAACAGTAAATCAGCAATACGATCACCGGTTTGTCGATCCAGATTGCCTGTTGGCTCATCAGCAAACAGAATTTTAGGCTGGCTGCTGAATGCCCGTGCCAATGCTACTCTCTGTTGTTCACCGCCAGAAAGTTGCGCCGGCATATGTTTCAAACGTTTCCCCAATCCCAGTTGTTCAAGCAATTCAACCGCCTGTTTCCTGCTATTATTTTCAGATTCGCCACGTAATAAAGCAGGAAGTTGGACATTCTCCAATGCATTTAACGTCGGAATTAACATAAATGACTGAAAGACAAAACCGACATTTTCAGCCCGTAGTTGCGCTCGCTGCTCTTCATTCATCTGGCTTAAATTATGCCCCAACAGCCGCACTTCGCCGTCACTGCCATCATCTAACCCGGCAATAATGCCAAGCAATGTGGATTTACCCGAACCCGATTCTCCCACCAAAGCAATAGTCTGTGCAGGCTCGACAACCAACTCGACTCCCTGCAATATAGTGATCTTATTTTCTCCCTGACCAACGTGCTTACTAAGATGCTGAACTTCAAGAATACTCCCCGTTACCATTTACTTTTCCTTCTATTAGTGATGCTATTTGGCGCCAGAGCGACTGCGGCTGATACCCTTCTGATTCTCGGTGATAGCCTTAGTGCCGGTTACCATTTGCCTGTTGAGCAGTCATGGCCTGCTTTGATGGAAAAAAAGTGGCGGAAATCCGGTAATAAAATCACGGTCATCAACGGTAGTATTAGCGGTAACACCGCTGCTCAGGGCCTTGAGCGGCTACCTGAACTACTTAAACAACATAAACCCCGTTGGGTACTGATAGAACTGGGCGCCAACGATGGACTACGCGGTTTTCCCCCACAACAAACAGAACAAGATCTGCAACAGATTATTACTTTAGTGAAACAAGCCAATATTCAGCCTTTATTGATGCAGATCCGTCTGCCGCCAAATTATGGACGCCGTTATACCGAATCTTTTGCCAAGATTTACCCCAAACTGGCAGAACATAATCAAATTCCCCTGCTGCCGTTTTATATGGAGCAAGTCGCTATTAAACCGGAATGGGTGCAACAAGATGGATTACATCCTAATCTGGCAGCCCAACCATTTATCGCCGATTGGATGTCTGACACACTATCAGCACATCTTAATTATTCTTAAGTAGTAAACTATTAGTTTCAACAAATTGATGTCTATAAGCAGGTAAAGTTATGCAAAAGTCAGTTCTTATCACAGGCTGTTCCAGTGGAATTGGTCTGGTGGCGGCCAAAACACTACATCAGCGGGGCTACCGAGTATTAGCAGCCTGCCGGAAACCCGCAGATCTACAGCATATGCGCGAGTTAGGACTGGAACCTATCGAATTGGATCTTGATGACAAAATGAGTGTTGAACGCGCCGCCGCCGAGGTCATCAGGCTAACCAATGGCCGCCTTTACGGACTGTTTAATAATGGCGGATTTGGTATTTATGGCCCGCTCAATACTATCAGTCGTGAACAACTGGAACGACAATTCTCTACTAATCTATTTGGCACACATCAACTTACCTGCTTATTACTTCCTGCAATGCAACTTCATGGTGAAGGCCGTATTATCCAAACCAGTTCAGTTATGGGATTGATTTCAACCCCAGGCCGCGGTGCTTACTCAGCCAGTAAATATGCTTTGGAAGCATGGTCAGATGCGTTGAGAATGGAATTAGCCGGAACAGGAATTAAAGCTTGTCTGATTGTCCCTGGCCCGATAAAAACACGTTTTACAGAAAACGTGAATCAAACGCAAAGCGATAAACCGGTCAAAAACCCTAGGATCGCCCGCCATTTTACCCTAACCCCCGAAGCCGTTGTGCGCAAACTGATTCATGCTCTGGAAAGCCCGAACCCCAAATTACGTTATCCAGTAACTTGGATAACCCACGCCGTCACTATTATGCGCCGGATTTTGCCAGGAAGAGTAATGGATAAAATACTGAGTAAACAGAGTGGTACAACTTGAAAGTTAAGAAAATAACCTCAATCTATTTAATCATACCCTGCGACAACCAAATTTAAGAGACTAATTATATGTTACCAACTTCTATTGGAATTAATGTTAACGAAAGCAACCTGCATCAAACCGTTGAGCAGTCTATGACTGTGCCAGTTTTATTTTATTTTTGGTCTGAACGTAGCCCTCATTGTCAGGAATTAGGCATAACGCTGGATAAACTGGCAGCCGAATATGCAAATCAATTCATATTGGCAAAAGTGGATTGCGATAAAGAGCAAATGGTCGCTGCACAGTTTGGCTTACGCGCCATTCCTACGGTTTATATTATGCAACAAGGTCAACCTGTAGATGGCTTTCAAGGGCCACAACCTGAAAACGTTATTAGAGAGATGCTTGCTCGTGTATTACCGAAGCCGGAGGAGTTGAAAGCCGCTCAGGCTGAGGAGCTTATCGCCGAAGGAAAACATCAGGAAGCATTACCACTATTGAAAGAAGCCTGGCAATTAGCCCCCAAAAACAGTGGAATTGCACTTATGTTGACCGAAGTGCAAATTATGCTCAATAATATAGCAGAAGCCCAGGAAATTCTGAGTGTTATTCCATTACAGGATCAAGATACTCATTATCACAGTTTACTGGCTCAAATTGAGTTACAAAAGCAAGCGGCGGATACACCAGAGATCCAACAATTGCAACAAGAGTTCGCCATTCAACCGGAAAATGCAGAGCTGGCTGTTAAGCTCGCGCTAAAACTGCACGAAGTTAGCCGTAATGAAGAAGCTCTGGAATTATTACTCAGCTTCCTGAAAAAGGACCTTTCTGCTGCCAACGGCGCAGTACGGAAAACTATGATGGATATTATGTCTGCAATGGGGACCAGTAATACTCTGGCTTCGAAATACCGTCGCCAGGTTTATTCTCTGCTTTACTGATTTATTTAATTGTAAGGAATTGTTATGGATTTATTCGCTTTTGGTGCCGTACCTATTCTGATCTTCATTGCCGTGGTTATTGTCTTTACTTGCGTAAAAACAGTGCCGCAAGGCTATCAATGGACGGTAGAACGTTTCGGCCGTTATACCCGAACTTTATTACCGGGTTTGCATATTATCGTCCCTTTTATCGATCGCATTGGCCGTAAAATTAATATGATGGAACAAGTGTTGGATATTCCTTCACAGGAGGTGATTTCCCGCGATAACGCCAATGTTACCATTGATGCAGTCTGCTTCATTCAGGTTGTCGATCCTGTTCGGGCTGCTTATGAAGTCAGCAACCTTGAACTCTCTATCATCAATCTGACAATGACCAACTTCCGTACCGTTTTAGGTTCAATGGAACTGGATGAAATGCTGTCACAGCGTGATTCTATCAACAGTCGTCTATTGCATATTGTTGATGAAGCCACTAACCCGTGGGGGGTGAAAATTACCCGTATTGAAATCCGTGACGTGCGTCCACCAAAAGAGTTGATCTCTGCCATGAACGCCCAGATGAAAGCAGAACGTACAAAACGTGCTGATATTCTGGAAGCGGAAGGTATCCGTCAGGCAGCTATTCTGAAAGCAGAAGGCGAAAAACAGTCTCAAATTCTGAAAGCAGAAGGGGAACGTCAATCGGCATTTCTCCAGGCAGAAGCACGTGAACGTGCCGCCGAAGCAGAAGCTCGCGCAACCAAAATGGTGTCCGATGCGATTGCTGACGGTAACATGCAGGCAATTAACTACTTTGTTGCCCAGAAATATACGGATGCACTGACCAGTATTGGCGCCTCCGATAACAGCAAAGTCATTATGATGCCTCTGGAAGCAAGCAATCTGATGGGTGCGATTGGCGGTATTACTGAATTGATTGGCGAAAGCAAAAAAGGTAAATAACCATGATTGCACAGATTGCGGCTCAAACACCCTGGCTCTGGTTCTCTTTTGGCGGCTTACTGTTAATTGCAGAGCTTCTGGGAACCGGCGGCTATCTGTTATGGACGGGGATAGCCGCTATCGTTGTTGCGTTTGTCACCTGGCTGTTACCAGGAATAGATTGGGAATGGCAAGGCGTTTTGTTTGCCACTCTGACGCTGCTTTCTGCAATGCTATGGCGCTACTGGTTACGTCGCCGCCCATCAAAAGGCAGCGATGCTCTAAACCAGAAAGATCACCAACTCATCGGTATTCGGGCCAAGCTGATTACTGATACCGAAAATGGCTACAGCCGGATCAAACTGGCTGATGGAAGCTGGCGGGTTCACTGTGATAGTGAACTACCCGCCAATACCGAAGTAGAAGTGATCGCTGTTGATGGCATCACCCTAAAAGTAAAGCCAGTCAGTTCTCAGTGATGAGAGCAACAACCTGATAAATGATCTATGATGGGGCAGGCCGCCCCATCATCTCCAGGGCACTCTTCCGCCAAAGATAACAATTTACTTCTCATTTTCTGCAACTCTTCAATCGCCTTTTCTATTTCAGCCGCTTTATGCAATGTTGCCGCTTTTACATCAGCGCTGTGACGATTAGGGTTGCGAAATAACACTAAGAATTCACGGCATTCGTCAAGTGTAAAACCGACCTGTTTTGCCTGACGCAACAGCGTTAGTTCATCAATATGTTTCTGCTGATAATAACGGTAGCCGTTATCTCCCCTTTCCGGCGGTGTAATCAGATCTTTTTCTTCATAAAACCGGATAGCTTTGCTGGTAAGACCGGTTTTTTGGGCAATCTCACTGATGTTCATTTTTTCCCCTTGACCTTACCCTTGCGGGAAGGTTTAACCTTCGCAACAAGTCAGAAACTCACTTGAACTGTGTAGATATTCATCACCAATTATCACACAGCTGTGAAGAATAATTACATCACTATGTGTTAGGAGTTTTTTTATGTCATACACAACTATTTTAGCCTTACAGGGGCTTTCCTGTATGCACTGTGTTAATCGTGTGAAAAAAGCGCTAGACGATCGTACAGATGTGGAACAGGCAGATATTACTATTGATTATGCCAAAATAACCGGCGAAGCCTCTGCTGAATCATTAATTGAAACAATTAAAGCAGCCGGTTACGACGCGATAATCGCCAACCAGCCTGATGTTGAACTGACACTCTCTGGCTTGAGTTGCATGCATTGTGCAGGTACGACACGTAAAGCGCTGGAAGCCGTAGAAGGTGTTATCGCCGCAGATGTGAATACTGAAACGGCTAAAGTTTACGGTAAAGCCGATGTTGATACTCTAATTGCCGCCGTTGAGCAAGCGGGTTACCACGCAAAACTGACTTCTGGTCAAAACTGCCCAAAATCTGAGCCGCTGACATTATCTGCCTCAAACAGACCGGAACCTTTGGCAGCGGCAACCTCTTCTGTTCCGGTTGAAAAAACTGACGCTTCCGTTGTGAGTGATAGCAATGAGAGCATCCAGTTGTTGTTGGACGGCATGACTTGTGCCAGTTGCGTAAATAAAGTTCAGAAAGCATTACAAGGTGTTGCTGGCGTGGAAAATGCCAGAGTGAATCTTGCTGAACGCAGCGCTTTAATTACCGGCAATGCCTCACCGGAGGCATTGATTAAAGCAGTAGAAAAAGCTGGGTATGGCGCGGAACTAATTCAGGACGAAACAGAGCGGCGTGAACGCCAGCAACAAGTTTCCGACGCTAATATGCGTCGTTTTCGTTGGCAGTCAGCATTAGCCTTGGTCGTCGGTATTCCCGTGATGGTGTGGGGCATGATCGGCGATAATATGATGCTCACACCTGAAAACCATACTATCTGGCTGACTATCGGCGTTATCACGCTGGCGGTGATGATTTTTGCCGGTGGTCACTTCTATCGCAGTGCATGGCAAAGCCTAAAAAACGGCAGTGCCACAATGGACACATTAGTGGCACTGGGAACAGGAGCAGCCTGGCTTTACTCCATTAGTGTCAACCTATGGCCAGATGTTTTTCCACCACCAGCCCGTCATCTCTATTATGAAGCCAGCGCGATGATTATTGGTCTGATCAACCTAGGCCATGCTCTGGAACAGCGTGCCCGTCAGCGTTCTTCAAAAGCACTGGAGCGTTTGCTAGATCTGACACCACCGACTGCCCGTGTGGTGACAGAAGATGGTGAAAAAGAGATGCGACTGGCGGATGTCAAACCCGGCATGACGTTACGTCTGACAACTGGTGATCGCGTTCCCGTTGATGGTGAAATCATTCAAGGTGAAGTTTGGATAGATGAGGCAATGCTCACCGGTGAGCCAATTCCACAACAAAAATCCAAAGGCGATAACATTCATGCCGGTACGACGGCGCAAGACGGTACCGTGCTGTTTACTGCTGCCGCAGTTGGCAGTCAGACAACATTAGCTCGAATTATTAAACTGGTCCGTCAGGCACAAAGTAGTAAGCCCGAAATTGGTCAGTTAGCAGATAAAATTTCCGCCGTATTTGTTCCCGTTGTTGTCGCCATTGCCCTGATTGCCGGTGCTATTTGGTATTTAGTGGGGCCAGCGCCACAAATCATGTATTCATTGGTCATTATTACTACCGTATTGATTATTGCCTGCCCCTGTGCCCTTGGGTTGGCAACCCCTATGTCAATTATCTCTGGTGTCGGCCGAGCGGCAGAATTTGGGGTACTGGTTCGGGACGCTGATGCACTGCAACAAGCTAGCACATTGGATACCATTGTTTTCGATAAAACCGGTACGCTGACGGAAGGTATGCCTCAAGTGACTGATATCCATACTTTCAATGGGTATAGTGAACAAGAGGCTTTACGTTGGGCTGGCGCACTGGAACAAGGTTCTAACCATCCATTGGCTAAAGCCATTCTTGCCAAAACCGCAGGACTGACGTTGCCACAAGTTGAACAATTCCGCACTCTAGCTGGACTCGGTATTAGTGGTGAAGTGAATGGCACAACACTGTTGCTAGGTAATCAAGCATGGCTAGAACAAAATCAAGTTGATACGCAGGAATTAAAACCACTGATTGCGCAACAAGCAGAACAAGGCATCACACCAGTTATTCTGGCCGCAGGAGGGAAAGTTGCGGCAGTGCTGTCAATTCGTGACCCACTACGTGAAGATACGATTACTGCATTGAAACGATTACATCACCAAGGTTACCGTTTAGTGATGCTAACCGGTGACAACCCGGTGACTGCCAATGCGATTGCAAAAGAAGCAGGTATTGATCAAGTGATTGCGGGTGTATTGCCTGATGGCAAAGCTGAGGCGATTCAGAAACTGCAAGCAGCAGGTCGCAAGGTTGCTATGGTGGGGGATGGTATTAACGATGCTCCTGCCCTAGCGCAGGCTGATGTGGGCATTGCAATGGGAGGCGGCAGTGATATCGCCATTGAAACCGCCGCAATAACACTGATGCGCCACAGTCTACACGGTGTGGCCGATGCGGTTGAACTGTCCAAAGGCACTCTACGCAATATGAAACAGAACCTATTGGGCGCATTTATCTACAACTCGTTGGGGATTCCCATTGCAGCCGGTGTGCTCTATCCCTTTACCGGAACCCTGTTAGATCCGGTGGTAGCAGGTGCAGCAATGGCGCTCTCTTCAATTACGGTAGTGAGTAATGCTAATCGATTACTAAGGTTTAAGCCTAAAACCACGAAAATGAGTTAGCTTTAGCGATATTGGGGTAAATTGTAAAAATTTGTCATCCCTGTACTCTTTACACTTTTACCCCATCATCCATCGCCAATTCGCGGACAAATTACTTCAGTTATAACCACTTATGCCGGCTGGCTGCGATCAACGCAGCCCAACTATCGGGCGGATTTCCTCTTCCTAGCATCTTCTCGAAGACCGAATAGGGATCGGACTTACTACCTTCCGAACGCAAGGTCTCCTCATCGTTGACCCAAGCATACACAATGATCCTAGCCCTAGAATCATAACGGAAGAACAAGCGGAACCTTCGACCAATCTTAGCTCGTCGCCAGTGGCGATAGGCTTCTCCTAAGGTGTTACCTTGCCGATACTCGTCCCGAGAAGGATCACTTGGTACCACATCCAGAATCAATTTGCTCAACGCCCGAAACAGCTTGACACTAGAGTTGCTCTCGAACCCGTGTGGGTCACTCTGCTCGGCCCTTTTTACTGCATCATGCAGCTTCTGAAGCTGTTGTATCACACATGAGTGATATAGCAGTGTCCATCCATGTCTTTGCATCAAATCACAACATCTCCGTCAATATTTTCACTCAGATCGATAGCGTGACCAGCATTGTACTGCATAGCCTCTTCCAATTCTTTAGGTAAACCACTCACATGGTGCCCAACCTGAATATCCTCAGACAATAGATCAAGGAATGCCCCAATGACAGGATCTTCATGCTCAATTCCTACACAGGTCACGACTATCTCACCATTACACAACTCAAAGGCCAACTTACTACCTGTACCAATACCTAATGCCTGACGGATAGACTTAGGTATCGTTATCTGACCTTTGGAAGTCAATGTTGCAAATTCATAGATAGATGTCATAACAAATCTCCAATTATCACTTTCATCAAAGTGTAAGGAATAATCCTTACATCGTCAAGATAATCTAGTTTAGGTTTATTTCACTTTAACGGTGAACACCAATCTACTGACTCTCTATACCAAAAGACTGTGATAGTTGCTAAAAGGCTAGCAAGGTAAATGGAAGGAGCAAAAAAAATCTCCTTGTATACTGATAGTAGTAAAGGAACATTCTATGGAAATAAATAAAGGTACAGCAGAAGTACAGCTATAATATTAGCCTGAGATAGCCGCCTTAAAAATACAAATGCTAAACCGGAGCACAAATGGGACGACTGATTAAACACCTTACTAATATATTGGGAATCAATTCTTTCCACCGTTATCCCTATCCCGCTCACGATATTACACTAGCAGGCGATAGACATTTGCATCTGGTAGGCAGTATTCATATGGGGACGCAGAATATGTTCCCACTTTCAGAAATATTGATAGAACAGCTTAATCAATCCGATACCTTAATCGTGGAAGCAGATATTACTCAGGCAGACTCCCCATTTCATGATGAGTTTCAATCATATCACCGTATCGAACAACGTTTATCTCCTGAGATGTACCAGAATTTTCAGGACTGTTGCAATGAAATACAACAACAGGAAGAATTCCTCAATTTATTACCCTCATGGCAAATCGCCTTAATCTTACAAGCTGGACAAGCACAAAATCTTGGATTGCATCCCCACTACGGTATTGATTATCAGCTCCTGAATGCAGCCAAAGCTCAAGGGAAAACGATTATTGAACTAGAAGGGACTGAATCACAAATTAATTTACTTAATCAAATTCCCAATAACGGCCTGCCGCTACTGGAAGATACATTAACTCATTGGCACGCAAATGCCCGCGCTTTACAAACAATGATCAGTTGGTGGATGGATTACCAACCTGAACAACAAGAACATGCTTTACCAACCACTTTCAGTAAAGAGATATACCAACTATTGATGACTGAACGTAATAAGCAATGGAATAAGCGCTTACGAGAATTACCTGCCGGTCGATACCTCGTTGCTGTTGGCGTTTTGCATCTATACGGTGAAGGGAATTTGCCCCAGATGCTGGCAGAAGGGCAGGATTAAAAAAAGGCCAATATTACATATACTGCTATAATAATATTGGCCCGTCAAAGAGGAATAACCTGTCATTTTCGTTATTCTTAGTTCGGGATATTACCTGTTTGTATACAAGCAACAGAGCCGTAGTCAGATTATCAATTCCATCATTCCATTTCATCCTTTATCCTTAATTACAAAATCATCCTATGTAATGAAATTATGACACCTGCGATCATTTTGTTAGAGAAACAGAAAGTCACCTTTACTCTTCATACCTATGAACACGACACAAATGAGCATAACTTTGGTGATGAAGCAGTGAAGAAATTAAGACTCAATGCCAAGCAAGTATTCAAAACTTTGCTGGTTGCACTTAATGGCGAGGCTAAAAATTTGGTGGTAGCCGTCACCCCCGTTTCAGGTGAACTGGACTTAAAAAAGATCGCCAAAGTTTTTAAAGTCAAAAAGGCAGAGATGGCTGATCCCAAAATCGCCCAGAAAGTGACAGGATATCTCGTCGGCGGGATCAGCCCGTTAGGACAGAAAAAACTCTTGCCAACGGTTATTGATAATCAAGCGCAACAGTTCCCAACTATATTTATCTCTGGTGGTAAACGAGGGTTAGATATTGAATTGGCGCCGTCTGATCTCTGTGGGTTAGTAAAAAGCAACTTCGCTGATATCGCAAAAGTTTAAACTATTACCCAAAAAGGGCTGCCAAAATTGCAGCCCTTCCGATTTATCTTTCCGTCAGGGATTATTGATAAATAATTTCACCCTTTGGCTCATAATCAGCCGCTTTCAGTGGTGAATGCTTCTCGATATAATCCTTTAAAACTTCTGCATCAACAAAACCGGTATTAACATAAGTTGGATAATTATCAACACGTGGATAACCATCCCCACCGATAGCGTTAAAGTCAAGCATTGCCATACGGTAAGTTTTATTTGGCTCTAGTGGTTTTCCACCAATTTTTACCTCTTTAACACCTTTACCATCAGCAATCAGGCTAACATTCACAAACTGTGCATAAGCACCAGAGTCCACCTTCATATTAGCAATCGCCGCCAGATATTGTTCAATTTCGCTGCCTTTCATATCAACGTAAACCAATGAGTTGGCAAATGGATGCACTTTCAATACATCTTTATAAGTGATATCGCCTGATTCAATTGAATCGCGAATGCCGCCGCCACTCATAATCGCGAAATCAGCGTCAGTACGTTCCATCATGGCAGAAAGGACAACATGGGCCATATTAGTCTGAACAAAACGAACTTTGCTGCGATCCCCTTCCAATTTACCCTCAATAGACCCCACTTTTACATTAAGCTGTTTATCACCTCTATCCTGATATGGCGTCAATAACCGCATCATTTCCGGGTCTTGGGCAATTCCGTGAGTATAGTAAACGCGCTCAGTAGAACCATCTCCCTTCTGTATTTTCTTTTTGAGGTTAATGGGGATCAACTGATAGTGAGTTAGCTTTAATTCACCATTACGAAATTGAAAATCAGCTCGACCAACATATTTCCCCCACTCATGAGCCTGGACAATCCAGGTACCGTTCTGGCGATCCGGTGAACATGGCGTTCCCGGTACATAATCGATCTGCTTATAATTTTTATTTTCCGCAGACATACAGACCGGATCTTGTGAGTGACCACCGACAATCATATCCAGATAGCCCGCAGGCAAACTGCGAGCCATTTCAACATCACCCGGCGCATTAGAACCATGATTACCATCGTCATAGTGTCCCATATGGGTTGCGGCAATAATCACATCTGGCTTTTCATCTCTCTTAAGTTCTTCAACCACCATTTTGGCTTCTTTCGCAGGAACACGAAATTCAACATCAGGAAAATTAGCCGGGTTACCAATTTTCGCCGTATCATCAGTCGTCAGGCCAATAACCGCAATTTTCACGCCTTGTTCATCGAAAATAGTATAAGGCTTGAACAAACGTTTGCCGGTGCTGGTCTGGTAAATATTGGCCGACAGAAATGGAAAATTCGCCCATTTTTCTTGTTGACGCAGTATTGATAGAGGATTATCAAACTCATGGTTACCCAATGCCATTGCATCATAACCCACCAAATTCATGCCCTTAAAATCAGGTTCGGCATTTTGCAAATCAGATTCTGGCACACCGGTATTAATATCTCCGCCGGAAAGCAGTAACACACTACCACCTTTTTTCACGACCTCTTGACGGATTTCATCAACTACCGTTTTTTGAGCAGCTAAGCCATACTCGCCATAATCGTTATGCCAAAAATGACCATGATGGTCATTAGTGTGCAAAATAGTAATGTCATAGGTTTTGTCTTTCTCCCATGCATTTGCGATTGCTGGAAGTAATGCTACAGATACAACCAAAGCACAAGCTGAGGTCTTGAACGAGAGTTTCATGGTATATCTCCATGCTTTTTTTAGTGAATTGCCATGCAAAAACAGCTTTAAAAGCCAACAAGGCGGGATAAATTGATCATTTCTTGAGATAGGTTATGTATGTTATGCAGTTATTAGATATCGAACATGTTTTATTTCGTGTTTACGAGTGTACTATAAAACTATATCCAAGATAGTAAAAAATCAACTCTCTGACTAATATGTATTAAAATTCAACGAATAACCAATATATTGGCGATATGATTAAGATAAGTTGGCTGCGAATATGAGTGAACAGAGCAATACTACTACAGTCCCATCTCACACAAGAAAAACCAGGAATACCGTTTTTACTATTCTTGGCGCAATCAGTATTTCACACTTATTGAACGATATGATCCAATCGCTGATTCTGGCGATTTATCCTTTACTACAATTAGAATTCAATCTCAGTTTCGTGCAAATCGGTATGATCACGCTAACCTATCAGATTACTGCCTCTTTATTACAACCACTGATAGGTCTCTACACTGATAAACATCCACAGCCCTATTCATTACCTATTGGAATGAGTTTCACTTTGTCCGGTCTATTACTGCTGGCCTATGCCAACAATTTCCCGTTAATTCTATTAGCATCTGCATTAATTGGAACAGGCTCTTCGGTATTCCACCCGGAATCTTCGCGCGTAGCACGTATGGCATCCGGCGGCCGCCACGGATTAGCCCAATCTCTTTTTCAAGTTGGCGGTAATTTTGGCAGCTCCCTTGGACCTTTATTAGCTGCTGTGCTCATTGCGCCCTATGGCAGAGGCAACGTTGGCTGGTTCTCCCTAGCAGCATTACTCGGTATCATCGTGCTGCTACAGATCAGTAAGTGGTATAAGGCTCAGAATTACATCAAGAAAAATCAAGCTAAAACTGACCTTGCCGTCAAAGTTTTATCAAGAAAAGCCGTGATAGGTTCCTTGGTTATTTTGCTAATCTTAATATTTTCTAAATATTTTTATCTCACCAGTATCAGTAGCTATTATACTTTTTACTTAATACACAAATTTGGCATTTCCGTACAAAGCGCTCAGTTTCATCTGTTTATTTTTTTATTCGCAGTGGCAGCAGGAACCATTATTGGCGGACCGCTTGGAGATAGGATCGGCAGAAAGTATGTTATCTGGATATCTATCCTCGGCGTTGCACCTTTTACATTAGTTCTGCCTTACGCTTCTCTTTACTGGACAAGTATTCTATCAGTGATTATTGGTGTGATTCTGGCATCTGCGTTCTCTGCAATCCTGGTATACGCTCAGGAACTTATTCCAGGTAAAACCGGGATGGTATCCGGCCTGTTTTTCGGGCTGGCTTTTGGTATGGGAGGTATTGGCGCAGCGGTACTTGGCGATATTGCAGACAGAACAAGTATTGAACTGGTTTATCAGATTTGTGCTTTTCTGCCGTTACTTGGCATATTTACCGCTTTATTACCTAATATAGAAGATAAGAACTAGAAAAATCACCATGCAACCCCACATAGAAGTTAATTTTTATGTGGGAATAGTGCTTATTTACCTCATAAATATTCAAACAGAGCAACGAAAATACCTGTTACGGGTAATTTAATCCTTTCAATCCATATTTTTTGATGTTTTACTCATTTTTTTAGCGAATTTACCTCGAATTATCTATAAAATACCGTTACACCTACCTCTTCACTCTGCTATTTAATAGCCTTAGCAAGAAGGAGTTTTAATGGAGCACTCGACACCACTTATCACCACTATCGTTGGCGGGTTCTTTATCGCTTATCTGCTTGGTATGCTGGCACAACGCCTGAAAATCTCACCGTTGGTTGGTTATCTTACTGCGGGAGTACTCGCTGGTCCTTTCACTCCTGGTTTTGTCGCTGATGCATCACTGGCCCCCGAACTGGCAGAAATTGGTGTCATCTTATTGATGTTTGGTGTCGGACTGCATTTTTCACTCAAAGATCTGCTAGCAGTAAAATCCATCGCTATCCCCGGCGCTATTGCACAAATATTGGTCGCAACTCTATTCGGAGTAGGGCTATCAACAATATTGGGTTGGGAATTATTTAGCGGTATCGTCTTTGGCCTCTGTCTATCAACCGCCAGTACCGTTGTCCTGTTACGAGCGCTAGAAGAGCGTCAACTGATCGATAGCCAACGAGGTCAAATAGCTATTGGCTGGCTGATTGTCGAAGATCTGGCGATGGTGCTGACTCTGGTATTACTGCCTGCGGCTGCCGGTATTCTTGGTAATAAAGAAGCCAATATCGGGCAGTTAATTATGGAACTCGCCATGACCGTCGGCAAAGTTATCGCTTTTATCCTGCTGATGATTGTTGTTGGCCGCCGTCTAATCCCGTGGGTATTGGCAAAAACCGCGAGTACCGGCTCCAGAGAACTATTTACCCTCGCTGTGCTGGTTATCGCCTTGGGTATCGCTTATGGTGCCGTTGCTCTGTTTGATGCCTCATTCGCACTAGGGGCGTTCTTCGCCGGTATGGTATTAAACGAATCAGAACTCAGCCACCGTGCCGCCCAGGATACGCTGCCGCTCAGAGATGCTTTCGCCGTATTGTTCTTCGTTTCTGTCGGCATGCTGTTCGACCCAATGGTCCTCATTCAACAGCCCCTATCGATACTGGCAACGTTGGCAATCATTATTATTGGTAAGTCCGCTGCTGCAATGTTACTCGTAAAGATGTTCGGCCACTCACGCCGGACCGCGTTGACAATTTCAGTCAGTTTGGCGCAAATCGGTGAATTTGCCTTTATTTTGGCCGGTCTTGGCGTTGCGCTTGGCCTGCTTGATGCCAATGCCCGTAACCTTGTTCTGGCTGGCGCGATTGTTTCCATCATGCTAAACCCAGTTCTATTTAGCCTGTTGGATCGCTATCTGGAAAAAACAGAAACTATTGAGGAACAGTTACTGGAAGAAACGCTGGAGGAAGAGACGCAAATTCCTGTCGATATCTGCGGTCACTCTATCGTTGTCGGCTACGGACGTATCGGCAGCTTGCTATGCCAACGCTTGCAGGAAAAAGAGATCCCTCTGGTTGTTATTGAAAACACCAGAGCCAAATTTGAGGAACTTGGTGAAAAAGGTATCAGCGCAGTCATGGGCAACGCCGCCAGCAAAGATATTATGTCACTGGCACGCTTGGATTGCGCCTGCTCCCTTCTACTGACCATTCCTAATGGCTATGAAGCAGGTGAGATTGTTGCTAGTGCAAGAGAGGCGCGCCCAGATATTAATATTATTGTCCGAGCTGACTATGACGATGAAGTTACCTATATCACAGAGCGTGGGGCTAGCCACGTCATTATTGGCGAGCGTGAAATTGCCAAAACAATGGCAAGTGTATTAGCCAACAGTGAACAAGGCTATCCAACTGAGCCTCCCCCCGCGTCGCCCTTTTCGCCATTACTTTGAGAAAACGCGACTATTGACGGAGTAATTCCCTATTCATTACCGAGTAGGGCTTTCCCTTCTATCCTATAGTGAACCACTGAACCGCCCTTATCACTTTAAATACCAGTGATAAGGGCGGTTCAAAGGGGAAAAACTTTTAGCTAAAGTCTCGGTCTACTCAATTCTGTACAATAAAAATCAATCGGATTATCAATTAATCCTTAGCCCATTCAAAACAAGACTCAATAACTCATTGAGGTAAATGTTTTTTATTAATTAGGGAGGGTAAATACCATGCATAGAATTTTTTGCATTACTTAACATGATCATGGTATTTACCCAGCTAAAATAGAGATACTCTACACAATCTCAGCTACCTTCAACCACTATTAGCCTAAAATGAAAAAGCCAATCAATCGGAAGGTTGCAATATTAAACATCTCATTACGTCAAAGATATAAAACACCTCTCATTGACGTGTAAAACATCGAGACTGAGAAAACGCATAACACTAAAGAAGCAAGACGATAAAACAAATCAGGTTTTAATCCCCCTCTTCCCAATTTTCCTATATATAACATTTTCCCAACCCCCACCCAAATCAAGGAAATAGGTAATAATGCACAGACAAAAACTGTCATGCATGGAATGTATTCCGACCACAAAGTAAATGCAGTAAGAGGAAATGCATATGTAGCAAACACAAAAGCCTTAGGATTCAACAGAGTGGTAAATAATACCGTGTTAAAATGGACTTTCGCTCCGTCTTTATCTAATGAGAAATGCCACACTTTAAAGGCAAGATAAGCAATATATGTCGAAGCGCAAACTTTTAAGGCGACTAGTGACCACACAAAAGTTTGCGAGGCTGTAGATAAAAATAATCCCCACAAACTAATTGCTGCTATATAACCAAATGCCTCAGCTAATATCAGCCTGAGTGTACTAATAAAACCATGTGAATATCCAGATGATACCAAAAGAGTATTTGTTGGTCCTGGCATAATTAAGACCATACTCACCATACTGGCAATTCTTATATAATCGTAGTAACTATTCATAGTATCCTCAATGGCTGTTATGCATAATAGTTAATTATTTGAAATATAATAGGAAATTTTCAGTAAAAAATTTCATCATGCTCCTCCCTCTCTTTAAATTGATAATAATAAGTCACGGTCATTAAATACCATTACTTTCACTTAATAGCTATTAACTTTGTTTTTTCTCTAAATGTTAGTAATCTTAATAACTCCAATTCAGTAATAAAAGATACAAAAAATCTTTCCTAATATAGGCAACAAAATAAAATAATTACAGAAAATAAAAAGTATTTCGCTAAATGATCCTTCTAAGTTATCAATTATCGCCAATACCTTTCTATCTAAATTAGCATCATAAAACATTAATTTATATATCAATACTATACAAAAGATATGAAATTCCGTATCAATCTGGGGAATATTCCTAAAATATAGCAGCTATAATCCATATATAACTAATATCATTTCTATATATGATCAATATCTTTTTAATATATAAAGAATATCATTTCAATACACATCCAATATCATTTCAACATATTACTAATGAAGGAATGTTTTCTAACCAATCATCTTGATTATAATTAGTAGAATCAACAATTGGAAAATCAGTTTCAAGATTTTTAAAAATTGTGATTCTAGTTCAAATTCATACTTTATCTTCTCCCCCATAAAATAAATATAAAAATTAGAGAAATAATTAAATCGGCATAGGATGGGTTGGTAACTTTAACGACATCTAGCTATATTAGCAATGCGCCATCATGTTGGATTTTTATATATAAAACAAAAGGATAATTTAAATATAAAAAAATACAGAGAATTCTATTTGCATATTATTGCTATTTTAGTGATATAAATATTCTACTCCAGAATATTTATACATATTATGTGAATTTATTTAAACAAATATATAAACAATCACGAAATACTTTGGATTTTATAAATTCAACGAAAAACAATTACTTTTAACAAGATTAACCCAAACTACCATTTACAATCTTAATCAATGATCTTATATCTAAATTTCAAGCACCGTATTAATTTATACGGCGCCAAAATTTTAGAATTATCGTTCCCAGTAAGATTCTTCCAAACTATCTTCCTTTTCAGGCAAACCACGGCTTAATCGTGGGGAATGCTGACTCAGTACCTGATAGCTAACTCTATTAGCATATTTACACACTTGAGCAAGTGATGAATATGTCAGATATGTACGGATGTGTTTACTGGAATTAGGCACATTCATTCTATGGTGATTGTTGGCCGTTATATCATGCAATAAAGCAGATAAAGCACCATCGCCTGCCCCATTGGTATTCATGATTTTTTCCGGCCCCCCCATATAAGGTTCAATATGGGAATAAACTTTCATCGGGATTCGGCAATCAGATTTACGCATAGCGCGGCTGAACTCATAACGGTTAAATTCAGCAATAGCTCCCGGCAACAATGGATGGGTTGTCTGACGTGTGTAATCTTTTTCCGTATAACCTGCCATATATAATCCAGCCGGACCAGCGGTACACAGAACTAAATCAACCCAATCCAGCGCCATATTGGAAGCCAATAGGGGATCACTGAAACCAGTAAGCTCATAAGCTTCATCTTCATTCATTGCCAAAACAGAAATATTCTCAACTAGAAAATCACGCCACCATTGTGGATCATCGGCAATAACATATTTTGTCCCCAGTGTCAGAACGACAGGTACACTATGCTTTTTCGCATATTCGATGGCTTTCATAGTTGCTTCCGGCATGGGTTCTCCCGGTTTACAACGAACCAAGTAAGCGGTCAATACCAAAGCAGAAGCTTCAGCAATAATCTTCTCAGGAATACTTTCCGGTTTAAGTTGATTCATTTGCCCAGGACTGATGGCAAAAGTCCTCTCGCCATTTTCCGTTACTAGCGTAAAACAGCGGCCAATTGCACCATCCACACCTTGTAAATAGTTCAGATCAGTACGGCTAGACGTGTTACATAAGTAACGGTAAGCATAGCTGCCAATCTGAATATTATTACACATAGTACCCAGTAAAACGGAACGATCATCGGCAAGAACCGAGTAATTATGTAAAGTATTACCAATAGTGCCGCCAGCAAATTCATGGCTAATAAGATTATTATCAGTAAGTTCTTTATACAGGGTTTCAGCCACATCATCTTCAATAACTAATGAATGCCCTTGGCTGAGGTTATAGCGCTGGATAAAATCCTCATCTACTTTCGCTTCAATATCTACTAATATCTGATCGATACCAACGATATAAGCTCGGTTATTTTCACCGTCCATCATCTCTTTAATTGGTTGGAGTAAAGGATCACGCAGACTGACGGGAAAATAGTGTTTTGATTTACGTTTACCAGGGAATTTCATTTTTGATTGATGCTATGACGCCAAAAGATGCCGCATATTAGCACAATAAAAACTGACAGGCAGCAAATGTCACCACGACATTTACTGCCAAGGAAAGCTAAGCTGCTTGCTGACGACTACGCACCATGTGACGAATCAGAACAAACACCACAGCCAAGATTAACCCAGCGAAAGCACTACCTATTAAGATAAGTAGGCGCTTCGGTGAATCCTTAGCTGTCGGCTCATAAGGAGCTTGCATATACTTGAATGGTTGGAAGTTAACTTTATCTACTTTAAGCGCTTTCAGCTCTTCTATATAGAACAAACGGTTACGTAAGTCAGCATCAATCAAAGTAGGATCTTTTATCTCTTCTGTAATTTGCAACTTACGTTGTAATGCATCAGCCCCCAAAGCAATGGAATAATCTGGGTCATCTTTGATCATTGCTCCTTCACTGGAAATAGGTTTTTTAATTCCTGCCGAATTAGCGATAGATAATGCATGTTTCAATCGTTCAACATTAGCTTCTTGTATGTTATTCACACGGTTTAAATCAATTTTATACAAACCATCAGAATAATTAAGCTTTTGTTTTACCATATCACTTAATTCACTCTTCACCTGTTCATGGACAACAGACGATGCATAGCCAATATAGCCATTTAACAGATTATATGCATCTTCTGCGGTCCCAGCACTGAAAGTCAATTTAGTTTCACCATCTTCATCATCCTTTTCCGCTTTTGAAGAGGATGAAATATTATCATTCACAATCTTTTCAATAAGTTTTCTTTTTGCAAGTGGTGAATCATCACCTGATTCAGCTACCAGATTTTTAAAATATTCTGTACTAACCAGATATTCTTCACGCAAAACCCGTGAATTAAAATTATTTAAAAAACTATTATACAGTGACGACGAAGTTACTGATGGTTGTAAACTTAAAACCTCGAACTTAGTCAGGAGATTTTTAAGTGGCTGTATCTCCTCAAGTTGAGGTTTAACAATAGAAGCTGAACTGCTCCACTTTTGTGGCATCAAAGATGCTGCTGCAAAGCCAATAACAGCAAAAAGAATAGTAACAGCAATAATCAATAACTTTGATTGAAATAAAACAGAGAATAACTCAAACAAATCAATTTCATCATCTTGTTTTGAATTGTAATAATTAAAATATTCTTCACTGAAATTAGTGCCTTTAATCGGTTTATTACTCATTATTTATATCCAAATTCAAATATGCTGTTACTAATTGATATACAAAACATCATCCTACTAGCCTATAGATTAATTCCCATTTACTCTGAAAATAAGCATGGCAGTTCCACTAGGCTGGCATCCGTGTAGCAATATACCTTAAAAAGCCAATGAACCCTAATGATAGATTAATCCTATCACTATTGACTTCTGTTTCTGATAAACCCGTTGACCAATTCTTCAAGTAGTAAGATATGACTAGTATTGTCGTTAAGCGCCGGAATATATTCAAATTTTTCCCCACCAGCATTAAGAAATATCTCTTTATTCAGTTGTTCTATCTCTTCCAGCGTTTCCAGACAATCAGACGAAAAACCAGGGCAAAGTACCTGAATATGTTTTATTCCCTGAGTAGGTAGAGATTTCACCGTTTGATCTACGTATGGCGTCAACCATTGCTCGCGACCAAAACGTGATTGATAAGCCATCATTACCTGCTCTGCCGGATAATTAATCGCTTGCTTTAGCAATCGTGTTGTTAACTTACACTGTTCAGCATAAATATCACCCGTATCAACAAAACGCTGTGGAATGCCATGATAGGAAAGCAATAATCTGTCTGGTTGACCATGCTTATCGAAACTCTGCTCAATAGTTTCTTGCAGTGCAGAAATATAAGCCGGATGATCAGCATAACTACGAATAAAATGAATCCCAGGAATAGTGCGGTATTTTTGTAATACCCGACTGATACCATCGAATACAGCCGCAGATGAGGAGCTGGAATATTGGGGATAAAGCGGTAAAACAATCAATTGTTCAACATTTTGCTTAAGTAAGTTGTCAATCGCTTGCTCAAGAGATGGAGAGCCGTAATTCATTCCCAACTCAACAGGGATGTCAGCAAGTTTTTCTGCCAGTAATTTCTGTTGCCGGCGGCCATATACTAACAGAGGAGAACCTTCATCAGTCCAAATTTTCTGATATAACTTTGCTACACGTGAAGAACGTAAAGGCAAAACAAAACCATATAATATTGGCTTCCAGATAAATCGAGATAAATCTACGACTCTTTTATCGCTCAAAAACTCAGCTAAATAACGTCTTACAGCCGCAGTTGTCGGCTTATCAGAAGTACCAAGATTAACTAATAAAACACCATATTTACCGTTGTTCATTATGTCGATCCTTAATTGTTTCGCTGGTGAAAACCCTAGCATAATAAAGTACAGATGAAAATCATGTTTATATACGAAAACAATGAGGAAAAACCGACTAATTTACCTGATACAGTAAATAAATAATATAAGATAAGGCGACTTATTAGTCGCCCTCCAAGAATCATTCAGGTTGATTAATCCAAAATTTTAGATAATTCTTCACTAATCTCAGATACCTTACGAGTACCATCAATTCTAAAATATTTGGTGTAATCTGCCTCTGCTTCTTTTTGATAGTAGGATACTAAAGGTGCTGTTTGTTGATGGTATTCAACTAAACGCTTACGCACGATATCTTCGTGATCGTCTTTACGAACGGTCAACTCTTCACCCGTAACATCATCCTTGTTCTCCACTGCCGGCGGATTGAATTTGATGTGATAAACACGGCCAGATGGCGCATGTATACGGCGCCCAATGATACGTTCAATAATCAGTCCATCGGGAACATCGAACTCCAGGACATAATCAACGTTAATCCCCGCTTCTTTCATTGCATCAGCCTGGGGAATAGTACGGGGGAACCCATCCAACAAGAAACCATTGCGGCAGTCATCTTGTTTGATGCGCTCTTTGACCAAAGCAATAACCAGTTCATCAGTAACCAGCTTACCATGATCCATCAGCGCTTTCGCTTTTAAACCCAATTCTGTGCCAGCCTTAACCGCAGTACGCAACATATCGCCAGTAGAAATTTGAGGGATCTCATATTTCTCCACGATAAATTGCGCCTGAGTCCCTTTACCGGCGCCCGGAGCGCCCAGCAGAATAATACGCATTGCGTAAATCCCCTTGCTAGTTAGTTTTTATATTTTAAGAAAACGAATCACCATACCATCTAGCATGGGGTTTGCTCAAGGAAACAGGTAAACGATTTCGTGATATTTTTCTGTAAAAAATAAACCACGCCTCATCTTATTATTAGAGGCGTGGTATCAAGAAGTATATACCCGTTATCTTTCAAGTTGCCTCTTTGTTGGCTGCACTCACTCACCCCGGTCACATAGTTCGCTATGCTCCCGGGGATTCGCTCCCTTGCCGTCGCGATGCATCTTGAAATCCATTGGGTATAGTTAAATCAAGCTTTTTCAGACAATAGCAACTGATTCATACGGCGAATAAACTGATTTGGATCTTCCAATGTGCCGCGCTCAGCAAACAATGCCTGATCAAGCAACAGTTCAATCCAATCCGCAAATTGAGATTCATCACTGATATCAGCAGCCAGTTTTACCAACTGGTGATCAGGATTCAGTTCAAAATTGTATTTAACATCCGGTACCTGTTGACCAGCCGCAGCAAACAATTTCGCCATCTGCGTACTCATTTCATCCGCATTTGTTGTCACAATTGCTGGAGTATCCGTCAGACGGTGAGTCAATTTAACCTCTTTTACGCGATCGCCAAGCAATGTTTTCACACGCTCAACAAACGGCTCCAACTGCTTTTCAATTTCTTCCTGCTCGGCTTTGTTTTCATCTGCCAATTTATCCAGGGATTCATCGGCCTTACTGACTGACTGGAATTTTTTACCGCCAAAATCAGTGAGGTATCCCATCATCCATTCATCAATGCGCTCTGACAGCAACAGAACCTCAATACCTTTCTTACGGAACAGCTCCAGATGAGGACTGTTTTTCGCCGCAGCATAGCTGTCTGCGGTGATGTAGTAGATCTTATCCTGACCTTCGGTCATCCTACTCACATACTCTTCCAAAGAAACTGTCTGTGCCGAGTCGTCATTATGAGTAGAAGCAAAACGTAGCAATTTAGCAATAGCTTCTTTGTTAGTACTATCCTCTGCCGGACCTTCTTTCATTACCAGACCAAACTGTTGCCAGAATTGCTGGTACTTTTCTGCATCATCTTTCGCTAGTTTATCCAGCATCTGTAATGCACGTTTGGTCAATGCATTACGTAAATTACGGGTAATAGAGTTATCTTGTAAAATTTCACGGGAAACATTCAGCGGCAAGTCGTTGGAATCAATCAAGCCACGGACGAAGCGTAAATAGTTCGGCATAAACTGTTCCGCATCATCCATAATAAACACACGCTGAACATACAATTTCAGCCCATGCTTATGCTCACGGTTCCACATATCCCACGGAGCCTGAGATGGAATATAGAGCATGCTGGTATATTCCTGCTTACCTTCTACGCGGTTATGGCTCCAGATCAGCGGATCAGAAAAATCATGGGAAATATGTTTGTAAAACTCTTTATACTCTTCATCTGTAATTTCAGATTTACCACGAGTCCACAAAGCTTGAGCTTTATTAATCTTCTCCCAAGTTACTGTATCCTCTTCACCCTCTTCTTCGCTCTTATTTTTGGTTTCAATTTCAACCGGCAAAGCAATATGGTCAGAGTATTTACTGATAACAGAACGCAAACGCCAGTCATTCAGGAATTCATCTTCTCCTTCACGTAAATGAAGGGTGATCTCTGTACCGCGCGTCTCTTTTTCAATATCAGCAACCGTGTAATCGCCTTCTCCAGCAGATTCCCAAAATACGCCCTGATCAATTGAAGCGCCGGCAGCACGAGTACGTACAGTGACTTTATCAGACACAATAAATGCAGAGTAAAACCCAACACCAAACTGACCAATTAACTGGCTGTCTTTAGCCTGATCTGAACCAATAGATTCCAGAAAAGCTTTTGTTCCTGATTTAGCAATTGTTCCAAGATTATCAATAACTTCATCACGAGTCATACCAATGCCATTATCACTAATGGTAATGCTTCTCTTTTCTTTATCAAAAGAAAGGCGAACGCGTAGTTCACCATCATTTTCATAAAGTTTTGGAGCAGATAATGCGCGGAAACGTAATTTGTCAGCAGCATCGGAAGCGTTTGAGATTAGCTCACGAAGGAAAATCTCTTTATTGGAATAGAGTGAATGGATCATTAATTGCAGAAGTTGTTTTACTTCAGACTGAAATCCACGGGTTTCCTGACCTTTCATACTCATTTATTACCTCAATCTAAATCCAGTTCAGATAGACAAAATCAGACGATGATATGCAAATGGGGATAAATAAGTTGAATTTCAAGTTTGATTATCCAAAAGAATATGAAGTAATTTTGATCATAGCAAAATGCACTAAAAGGCATGCGCCACATATAATGTAGCGCCTCAAAACCTTTGCGATTTGCTCTAACCAAGCTATAACACTATTCAGTTACAACATTACTCAGCTACAACACTATTCAAGCACATGTTCAATCACAACTCGATAAAACTGTAAAGCATTAACAGAAAATCAATAAGTAATCTTCTGCCGCCCAGCAATTGAATGAGACAATGTTGTACCGTCTACCATTTCAAGTTCACCACCAACGGGTACACCATGAGCAATACGACTTGCTGTTACACCATATTGACCACATATCTCTGCGATATAATTGGCAGTAGCCTCTCCCTCCACTGTCGGATTAGTCGCCAGAATCACCTCTGAAATCTCTTCAGTGGCAAGACGATCCTCAAGACGATCTAAACCAATATCCATTGGACCAATGCCATCTAATGGGGATAAATGCCCCATCAATACAAAGTAACGACCGGCAAACTGCCCGGTTTGTTCAATAGCATGAATATCCGCAGGGCTTTCAACCACACAGATTTGACCATTTTGTTGACGGCGTGGATTAGCGCAAATCGTGCACTGTTCCTGTTCGGTAAAAGTCCGACAATATTTGCAGTGTCCAATTTCTGACATCGCTCTTGTCAATGCCTGAGCCAAACGCATTCCACCACTGCGATCACGCTGTAGCAGATGAAAAGCCATCCGCTGTGCAGATTTAGGGCCAACCCCTGGTAAACAGCGTAATGCTTCCATTAAGGATTCAAGGAGAGGACTGGTTTGCATCAGAATGGCATCTTAAAGCCTGGCGGCAATTGCATCCCACTGGAAATGCCGGCCATTTTCTCTTTCTGAGTCTCTTCAATACGACGGGCTGCGTCATTGAATGCAGCTGCAATCAGGTCTTCCAGCATCTCTTTGTCATCTTCCATCAGGCTTGGATCGATATCGACACGACGGCAATTATGAGCGCCATTGATAGTCACTTTAACCAGACCTGCGCCCGATTCACCCGTCACTTCCAGATTGGCGATCTCTTCTTGCATTTTCTGCATCTTGTCCTGCATTTGCTGGGCCTGTTTCATCAAATTGCCCAAACCACCTTTACCAAACATAGATTTCTCTCTTCGCTATGGCTACATCGTACAACAAGGTACAGATTGCAGCATGGTTAAACCGGTCGGATACTCTCTTCATCCAATTCAGCATCAAATACCTGCCGCAATGTTTGAATAGTTTTATCCGCAATAATTGATTGGCGAGCTTGTGCCAATTTCTCTTCATAAATGGCTTGTCGCCACTCCAGCGGAGTTTTCTCCGCAGGATTATCATCTTCAATAATGCTGAATTCAACCGTTGCGCCGTACAACTCGCTCAAAGCCCCCGCTAATGACTTTTGTGCGAAAGCGGAATTAAGGTGACGCTGGCTCGAACGTAGATGCAAACGGATATTATTTGCACTAATCTGCTCTTTGAACGCATTTAATGCCAATTGCTGCACCAGTTTAGGAATTTTAAGTTTACCAACTTCTTCAGCCCATGCATCTCTCTGTTTAGATTCTTCCGCTAATTTCTCTGCCAGCTCTGGTGTTTTTTCATGTTCCAAAGCTGTTCTTAAAGCCTTTGGCGTAGCCACATGAGTTTCTGCTTTCTCCTCAATATTCTTGGCGCGCCAACGGTAAGCTTCCTTTTTCTCAGGTTTGTTTTCCTGTTTTTTATCTATTGATGACTGAGATCGCTGTCCTGACACTGCGGCAAGCCGCTCCAAGGCTGAAGTTGCTGACTTCATCTTAACAGGCGTTGCCGATTCAGGCTTTTTTGTCGGCGTTTGCTCTTGCTGTCGGGATAACATATTCCTTGCTTTCAGCAACTGCGCGGTTGGGCTTGATGCAAGCGCCTGAGGTATCTGAGGCTCCGACTGAGAAATTCTATCCAATTGTGCCGGTTCATTAATATAATTAGCCGGTGGCGCATCCCCCTGATCACTCTGTTTTGGCTGTGTTGTAACTTGTGTTGTAACTGATGGTATAACCGCAGGATTTACCACCGGTGCAGCAACCTCTTCAATAACTGTTTTTGGATGAAATGCCAAAGCTCTGAACAGAGCCATTTCAACACCCATCCTGCGCTCCGGCGCATACGGCAAATCCCTACGACCAATCAGCAAAGTTTGATAATAAAGTTGCAAATCTTCAGGTGAAATAGCTTTTGCCAATATCCGCAAACGGCCTTCAATTGATGAAGAAGCGCTCTCTGGTTGAGAAGGTAACAATTGAAGCATTGCAATACGATGTAGCAATGAAAGAATCTCTACCAATAACTCTTCCCAGTCAGCCCCCCGCGAAGCGACTTGTTCTACCAATGCCATAACCTGCTGACCGTCAGCTCGAATCAATGCTTCAATAATTGATAACGGTTGTTCATCATCTAACGTTCCTAGCATCAAGCTAACTATTTCAGCAGTCACCTTACCTTGGCCGATAGCAATAGCTTGATCCGTCAGACTCAAAGCATCGCGCATACTGCCATCGGCAGCACGAGCCAATAACTGGCGAGCGCGGTTGTCGCTCTCTATATGCTCAACTTTAAGAATACGCTCAAGCTGACCACTTATCTGATCAATATCCAGCGATTTGAGATGAAACTGCAAGCAACGGGAAAGTATGGTCACTGGCAATTTTTGCGGATCAGTCGTTGCCAGTAGAAATTTCACATGCTCAGGCGGCTCTTCCAACGTTTTTAATAATGCATTGAAACTGTGGCGGGACAACATATGCACTTCATCAATCAGGTAGACTTTAAAACGCCCACGAGCCGGAGCATATTGCACGTTATCTAGCAATTCGCGCGTATCTTCAACTTTAGTACGGGAAGCCGCATCAATTTCAATTAAATCGACAAATCGCCCCTGTTCAATTTCAAGGCAATTAACACATTTACCACAAGGCTTATCAGTAATACCTATTTCACAATTTAGCCCCTTGGCAAACAAACGGGCGATCGTTGTTTTCCCGACACCTCTCGTGCCAGAAAATAAATAGGCGTGATGAAGCCGGCCGTGGGCAAGACCATTAGCTAACGCAGTCAAGACATATTCCTGACCAATTACATCAGAAAATATTTGTGGACGCCACTTACGGGCAAGTACCTGATAGCTCATTGATACCGGGAAAATCGAATACAGTTGGCTACCATGCTAACACAGCCTCACTACAGACAGCGAGGCCGTTATGTTAGTAATACGAAAATAAGCAGATTAATGATCTGGGAATTCAAGTAGAGTAAAACTACTTATACCTTGTCTTTGCAGGCGCTCAGCACCGCCTAAACCAAGCAAACCAATAATAAAGGCTGCTTCAGAAACCTCACCGCCTAAGCGACGGATTAAACGGACAGTGGCTTCAACCGTTCCTCCCGTTGCCAGCAAATCATCAATAACCAACACCTTATCGTTTTCTTTTACGCTATCCTTATGCATTTCCAACGTATCAGTGCCATACTCTAGATCGTATGTCTCACTCAATGTTTCTCGAGGTAGTTTGCCCGCTTTACGAACAGGAACAAAACCAACACCAAGACGTAACGCAACCGGGGCGCCAAACAGAAAACCGCGAGCTTCGGTGCCAACGATTTTTGTAATGCCTTTGTCCTGATATCGCTCTACCAGAAGATCAATTGTTATTTGGTAGGCAAGAGGGTTATCCAATAAAGAGGTAATATCACGAAAAAGAATTCCTGGTTTCGGATAATCAGGAACCGTTTCAATGCTGTCTTTAATAAATTGCAGTTGCTGCGCGTTTGCGGTCATAATCGGCGCCAATGAATAGAACACGGAGGTTCTAAAATCTATGTAAACTGATAGAAAAAAGCAACTGATGAACACGCATCAGCCTACTTTTTGTTGTTCCAGATTAATTCTGCTTCGCAAGACATAACCATTTTAGGGTATAAATGAATACGCAGCCGTTACTAAATTTACTCGAAAAACAGGTCGATATATTGGCGGAAGAGATAGCGCCATTAGCAAACACACCATTCTCTACTGCCCGGTTTGATCAAGCTTTATTTAACCGACACAGCGATAAACTCCGTGGTTATCTACACGAAGTCAGGCACAACATGGAACAACTCAAAGAGTGTGTTCAAGATCACCGAACCGCACAAGTCTCATTTCTGACTGAACGCCTGGTTGCCCAAATAGAGGCATTAAAGCGTGAATTGTCCACCCAGTCATTGAGAAAAAAAGAGAGCCGATTTGAACATAAACAACAAGCGACTGATCTGTATCACAAACTGGCTGAACATCAGGATTATGAACGCCGTCTGCTCGCAATGATCAATGATAGAGAGCTAAAATTGAATCAACAAACTACACTTAGTCATCAACAAAAAATACAGAAAGAAATCGCGGCATTAGCCGGAAGATTAGCACGTTGCCGTCAATCTTTGACGCGAATTGAAAAATCAATTGAATACAAAGAGAACATGGACTAACGATTCAAATGAGGAATACTTTATGTCCGTCGAACATGCACCACCTGAAGTTCAACTTGCTGTTGATCTGATCTATTTACTGGAATGCAATGAAATCGCCCCTGAAATTGCACTCGCCGCATTGGAAATAGTCAAACATGACTATCAAGCAAAATTAGCGAAGCAATCACAGTCGAAGAAGGAATATTGAGCGATTTACTTCAACACCTCAATAGATACCCTGATCGATACTATAAAAGATTTACGTTTGTCTTAAGTATGTGATCATACATTCATATCAATATCAGCCTTTGCAAAATTTCAAATGGCTTTGTATCGTCACTCACTCTTTCCACTATTTCGTTTAAGAAACGTTGAAGAATAATCATCCACAGCAATGCGAGTGCAAAGCGGCTCCCATTCACAACCTACACAAGCAGCTCTTATGATCCCACGATTGAAAGCCCACCTCGCCTGTCTTAAATAGGTTTCATCAAGCCTCAGCGTATGACCTACCTCAACTGGCCTGCCCATAAGAGAACCAATTGATTCCAAAGCTTGACTATCCCGGACAATAACACTCTCGCCAAAGCAATGAGGTTTGTCTTCTCCAAGCAAAGGGATGCATATGTCATCCGGTCCTGCCACAATCAGGATATCTTCGTCCCGAATTCGAGGAATAATCCTATTGTAATTTTCAACAAAATCAGAGGAATATCCGTTGCCTGCGTAGGTAAGAATACACAAAAGGTGATGACCTCTCAGAGATATTGTCATTATTGCCCTCCCGAACGTGATCAGATGTTGCATTTTTATACAACCAATGCTATACGATTGATACTGACCATTAATAGATCATTTTTTCTAATATAAAGAAAATCGGCTAGGAATCGACTGTTATGTCGTCACGGTGGGTATCAAACGAGCTTGTCAAATTATCATCAGAAAGCTTGCAGGCAATCATAGATAACAAGATTCCAGCAGCGATGATAGATGGTTTTGCAACTAAAGAAGAAGCAGAACAGCTTTCGTCTGCAATATTGAGCATAAAGGCAAAGCCATATGAATTTGGAAGGCCGGGGTTTTATTTGGGAAATCCACTCGCTCATTACCGCAATCGACCAAAAGAGCAATATTTCGCTCAAGTTAGCGTAGCTGAGCAGACTCTCACCCAAATTACCAATCAAGCTTTTGATCCAGTTGCTCGGTTCATACGATATATCAATCACGATACAAATTTCAGCATTTCGGTCGCAGAAGAACCGGGGTTTGGCTCCTATTTTGCCGGTATCGTCCGGATTATCTCCGGTGGCTCGGATTTACATGTGGACTATGCACCCACTTTTGCGAAAGGAAATTTAATCGTCGGAGATATATCGACTCAGCTTGCCTGGAATCTCTATATTTTATCTCCCTCTCAGGGAGGAGAAACCGTGATCTATAACCAACCATTCAAAAGTACTGCGGTCGATAAAACATACAAACCGTATGACAGTGCTCTATTAGCTGATTGCGAATCTTTCACTTTCCGACCTCAAGTCGGCTCCGTCGTCATTTTTAACACCAGCAACCCTCATATTATCCTGCCTGCAAACAGCAACCGAATTGCCACAGGCTCCTTCATCGGTGTATTAAATGAGAAAAAGTTGATCTTATGGTCGTAATACATCTTTTTAGTAAAACACTTTGGACCTGAATATGAAGAGCGCCTCTTCTTACTCTACTGCTGCTCTGTATGTCGTGACGATCATCACTGGAGGAACATCGTGGTATGCAGCAAAACTACAATTAACTGATGTTTCACCTGTAATATCCTTGATTTACCGTTTTGGATGTGCGTCGGTATTGCTACTTTTGATTGCTGTAATTTCACGGAAAAAACTTACACATACCTGGCGTGAGCACCTCTCTTTTGCCACACTTGGAGCATTCGGATTCGCTGTCACATTTTTGCTGATTTACAAGGCTACAGCCTTGATCACTACCGGTTTAATCGCCCTCATCTACTCTTCAGTCATATTATTCAATTCTATAAACGCAATTCTTTTCCTACGGCAATCGATTTCATGGACAGTGCTAGCAGGCGCTATAGTCGGGCTGACTGGAATAATTTTGGTTTTTAGCCCAGAATTTTTAAATAACGAATGGAATTGGACAGGATTCGGTTACGCAATCGCAGCAACCCTGACATTCTCATTTGCTAACATTTCCGCTGTTCAGTTACAGAGAAAAGGTGTCAATGTTCTGCCAATGACTGGGATTTCTATGGGATATGGCGCCATATTCTTGTTCAGCTATGCCCTTTTGACCAAGCAAACGTTTAATTTTGATCTATCGCCAGCCTATGTAACATCCCTATTCTATTTGATCCTGTTTCCTTCGGTGATTGGGTATACAACTTACTTTGCCGTTGTCGGTCGTTTGGGAGCTGAACGAGGAGCTTATACAATGCTTCTCGTTCCACTCGTAGCTTTGACGATCTCCAGCGTTACAGAGGGCTATCGTCCAACCATTTGGGCCATAATCGGCACAATGATGACACTTAGCGGTAACTATTGGGTAATCACAAGAAAACATCAACCCACGACAAAAACTGACATTTAAGAACGCGGTTCAAGAGTGGGATAAGCCCGACGAACCATTTTCGCAATCAAAATAACCAGTACAATTTTGATAATATCTCCGGGTATGAATCCAATCGAACCTATGGTTGCTTGCCAAATACTGATATTGGCAAATGCGGCAATCCACGGGATACCGATCACATAAACAATCATAATTCCACCAAAGACAAGGAATACAGCTTCCTTAAAGGTATTTAGGTTTGCAAGATTTTTCTCATATAAATAGCCGATAACAAAAGCAGCAATCGGCCATGCCAAAATAAAGCCGCCACTTGGACTGAGAAATACACCCAATCCTCCCCTTCCTCCAGACATTACCGGTAATCCAACGGTAACAAGCACGCAAAAGAGCAATAATGCTAATCCACCCCGTTTCGCGCCAATAATGGCGCCAGCAAGCATTGCTCCCATTGACTGCGCCGTTATCGGAACGCCCACAACGGGAAGTGTCAGTGGCGGAAATAAACCCAGCGCTACGGTTAGAGAAGCAAATAGTGCTATATAAACAATATCTTTGGTAGACATTTAATCCCCCTTTTTTTTCGATACAGCCACAACCCCTGCTTCAATTGCCGCCTGATTTATTTCTGCCAAATTCTGGATCATAGGACCTAGCTTCAATAGCAGCGGAAATATCGTCTGCCATTTTGAGCATTCGCACAATAACAGGAACTGCAATTGCAATGATACTCTTATCGAGACCTCTTGCTTTCTGCGCTTCTCGTACTTCTTCTGTAATTGACGCCAGAACAGGGATAAACCGCAAAGTAAGCGATAGAGCCAAGCTTACTTTTCCAGGATTGATGCCAAGATAATACAACCACCCAAGCCCCTTTTCCAATGCGCCGATCATATCAGAAGAGCGCGTAGTGAGAGTAACAAGCGAGGCCAGCAGCAAAAGAGAGGCAAGACGAACCACTACAAGTACACCTGCGGTCCAGTGGTGTAAAAGCAATTGGACTATAAAAATAAGTACGAGTATCCATAGCGCCGGCCGTAACTGCATCCAAGCAGTTTTTAATGAGATTTTGGCTAACAAGTACAAAAGTACGATGCCTGTCAACGCCGCAACAGAAAGATCGATACGAGGAACAAAGAAAAGCAATGTTCCCAGAATGACCAAAGAAATAATTTTAAGCCCAGGGCTAACTCGATGCACAAATGATGAACCAGGATTATATCCAGATAGGTTCATAGCATCATCCTTACATATTCAGGAATAGCAATAGAGGGTATGTCATCAACTACCACACGACCATCATCAAATACCAGAACACGATCAAATCCCGCCAAAAAATCAAGGTCATGAGATACTACAATCACAGTTTGAGATAAGTTATCAATTGCTTCGGCAACACGGCGCTTGTTTCGTAAATCCAGCAAGGTTGTAGGCTCATCGAAAATAATGTAATCGGGCTCCATCACCAGAACACCAGAAATCGCAAGGAGTTGTTTCTGACCACCACTTAAAAGATGGGCAGGATACTCCCTAAATTGAAGTAAATCATATCGGGAAAGCGCCTCTTGCGTTCTTTGTTGAATCGTGTCCTTAGAAAAACCAAGATTTTTCATCCCAAAGGCCAAATCTTCTTCAACGACGGGAAAAACGATCTGATTATCAGGATTCTGAAATACGAAACCCACCTTACGCCGGATCGCTTTACCCTCCGTTCTAGTGTTCAGACCATCCACCAAAACATCACCACTTTTCGGTACCAACAATCCATTAAGAAGACGTGCGAATGTACTTTTGCCACAACCGTTACTACCTATGATGGCAATCCGTTTTTCCTTTAGCTGCAAATTTAATTCTTTCAATATCACTCGCTCGCCATAGGCATGCGTTACATTTCGTATTTCCAACATAGATGGCTATCTCTTAACAACCGTAGTCAGCAATATAACACTGCTCTCACATAGCGCTATGTGTCTACAAAATCCGTAGGGAAAATTCAATCAATGTACTGATATCAGCGTTATCAACCAATTCCAACTTGCTGATATCACGAGCAGCTATTCTACGCTCGCCAAATCTAATCAGTACATTTTACACAGTCAGAATCTTCAACATTTACCTTAGGTTATAGCTTTTTTTGACCTCTTCCCTAACAAAACCGACAATAGTATCTGATATTAGACATATTTTTAGCTCAGCTTCTCAAGCTCATCTGCTATATAACAGCAGATAAACAATAGAGCATAAGATAATGACTTTTTGCCATTAGCCACATTGTTAGCAATTACCAAAATAGAATTTGCCTCTATTATTCTGGTTCTTCATTTTTCAGTGATTTTCATATGCTCACTATATTTAAGCATATCGATAAAACTGTCTACTAACGACTCCGCTTCTTTCTGAATATCAAAACTATCTGGTGCAAATAACCAATTTTCCAATAAGCCCGTTATCAATCCTCTTAACATGATAGCCGCTCGCCGCAGATGAAGATTATAAGGAAGCTGACCTGATGCAATACAACCAGAAAGAGATTCTTCAATACGCACGTAGTCTGCAACACACAGCTCCTGACGGACTTCCACCAAGGCAGACATTTCACCAACAAACTCACATTTGTGGAAAAAAATCTCCATTAATAGCCGGTTTTTCGGATCGTCAACGACCGACGTCAGGATATGGATGATTAAAGTTCTTAAAATCAGGAGTGGATTATTAGGATATTTTGCTTGATACTCTTTTTCTAATTCGTCAATCTTAGAATCTGTTATTCTACAAGCTTCGGAAAACAGGTCTACTTTATTTTTAAAGTGCCAGTAAATTGCCCCTCGGGTTACCCCTGCTGTTGTGGCAATATCTGTCAGTGAAGTAGCAGAGACACCGCGCTCAGAAAACTCTTTTATAGCTGCGTCTATAATCTGTTGCCGGGTCTCCTCAGCTTGTTGTTTAGTTTTTCGTGCCATACACTCTAATTTTAACCTAAAATGGATTTACATACATTCACGTATGTTTGTATTATAGCATGCTGTTATTAATGGAGTAATGGTTTTACGGATTGAAGGGTCAACATCTAAAAATATTGAGGTTTACTTATGCGAATAAACAGGGGAGTTTTGCCTCTGGCTACAGTACTGGTATTCTCAGGCAGCTTAGCTCTTTCAGGATGTAACGACAAAGACTCCCAGCAAGGTGCTGGGAATCAACAGGCTCCTGAAGTCGGTATCGTGACGCTGAAAAATGAACCTCTGATGGTCACGACAGAACTTCCGGGCCGAACGTCAGCCTTCCGCATTGCAGAAGTTCGTCCACAAGTAAGCGGTATAATTCTAAAACGAAACTATAAAGAAGGTAGCGATGTAAAAGCAGGCACATCTTTATATCAGATAGATCCAGCAACTTACCAAGCTGACTATGACAAAGCTAAAGCTGAGTTGGCAAAAGCTCAAGCTAATGCAGAGATCGAGCGCTTAACAGTCAACCGATATAAGTCACTGTTAGGTACAAACTATGTTAGTCAACAGGAATTTGATAAAGCCAGCGCCGACTACGCGCAGACGAATGCTATAGTACAGGCAGCGAAATCGACTGTAGAGACCGCCCGTATCAATTTGGCATATACCAAAGTTACAGCGCCGATTAGTGGTCGTTCCGGCAAATCTACTGTAACTGAAGGCGCTCTAGTTTCTGTTGGTCAACCAACAGCACTGACAACTGTTCAACAACTAGATCCAATTTATGTGGATGTCACTCAGTCAAGTGATGATTATCTGCGTCTTAAAAATGAAATCGCCAAAGGTGTTGTGCAAAAAGGGGACAATAAGGCCAAAGTTCACCTGATCATGGAAAATGGTAAAAATTACAGTGAAACAGGCTACCTGGAATTCTCTGATATCACCGTAGATGAAACAACAGGCTCTATCACTATTCGTGCTATATTCCCTAACCCAAATGAAGAGTTACTGCCAGGCATGTTTGTTCGTGCAAAACTGGAAGAAGGTATTCGCCGGGATTCAATACTCGTTCCTCAACAAGGAGTTACCCGTACACCTCGTGGTGAAGCTACTGTCATGGTGGTTGGCGCAAACGAAAAAGTCGAACCACGCATTATCACCACGAACCAAGCTATCGGTGATAAATGGCTAGTAACTTCCGGTCTGAAAGCAGGTGATCGGGTCATTGTTACTGGTTTGCAAAAAATTAAACCCGGCATACCGGTTAAAGCAGAAGAAGTGGACTTAAATGCAAAATCTGCTGCAAACCAAGCTGAACCTGCGAAAAAGTCTTAATTTAGGAGTCGGTGATTCATGCCTAAGTTTTTTATAGATCGGCCAATCTTTGCATGGGTAATCGCAATTATCACCATGCTGGCTGGGTTGCTGGCAATTATGAAATTACCCGTGGCGCAATATCCTACTATCGCACCACCGGCGATTTCTATCGCCGCCACTTATCCCGGCGCAGATGCCACCACTGTACAAAACACAGTGACTCAGGTTATCGAACAGAACATGAATGGTATCGACAACCTGGTTTATATGTCTTCCGACAGTGATTCTGCTGGGAACATGAATATCACACTAACCTTTGAAGCGGGTACTGATCCCGACATTGCACAGGTACAGGTACAAAACAAGCTGCAACTCGCTATGCCTCTGTTACCACAAGAAGTGCAACAGCAAGGGATACGTGTAGATAAATCCACAGCCTCTTTCCTGATGGTTGCCGGATTTATCTCTGAAGATGGTTCCATGTCGCAGGACGATATCTCTGACTATGTCGGCGCAACCGTCAAGGACCCTTTAAGTCGCGTAACGGGTGTAGGTGATACAATGCTTTTCGGTAACCAGTATGCCATGCGTATCTGGTTAAATCCCGACAAGCTCGTTAACTACAAAATGACGACTCTGGACGTAATAAGTGCAATCAAAGCGCAAAATAACCAAATAGCCGCTGGTCAATTAGGAGGAACCCCCCCCGTTCCAGGTCAACGCTTGAATGCTTCGATCATTGCTCAAACACGTCTAACCTCACCGGAAGAGTTCAGTAATATTCTTCTGCGCGTCAACACTGACGGTTCTCAGGTCCGTCTGAAAGATGTAGCAAACGTGGAACTAGGCGCAGAAAGCTACAACATCATTGCCCGCTATAACGGTAAACCTGCTGCGGGTATCGGTGTCAAACTAGCGACAGGCGCTAACGCTCTGGATACATCCAAAGCAGTAAAAGAAGCGCTAAAAAATATGGAGCCTTTCTTCCCTCACGGGCTGAAAATCGTCTATCCATATGACACCACACCATTCGTTAAAATTTCTATTAACGAGGTGGTAAAAACACTCGTTGAAGCAATTATGCTTGTGTTCGTGGTAATGTACCTATTTCTCCAAAATTTCCGCGCAACACTCATTCCAACCATTGCAGTTCCAGTCGTGCTCTTAGGAACATTTGCAATACTTGCTACATTTGGCTATTCAATAAATACATTAACCATGTTTGCTATGGTTCTTGCCATTGGCTTATTGGTAGACGATGCTATTGTTGTTGTAGAAAACGTTGAACGTGTTATGCAGGAAGAAGGTCTATCGCCAAAAGAAGCAACCAGGAAATCAATGGGACAAATCCAAAGCGCCCTAGTTGGTATTGCAATGGTGCTGTCTGCTGTATTTATCCCAATGGCCTTCTTCGGCGGTTCAACCGGTGCAATTTATCGTCAATTCTCGATTACCATCGTATCTGCAATGGTACTATCTGTGCTGGTAGCCTTAATCCTGACGCCAGCTCTATGTGCCACTATGTTGAAACCTATTGCCAAAGGTAGCCACGGTAAGCAGACCGGCATCTTTGGTTGGTTCAACCGCATATTTGACAAAAGTACCCACCACTATACTGACAGTGTCGGGCGTATTCTACGCAATACAGGCCGTTATCTGGTAATTTACGTATTCCTGGTGGCTGGTATGGCCCTCATGTTCACACGTTTACCATCCTCCTTTCTTCCTGAAGAAGATCAGGGAGTATTACTGACAATGGTTCAATTACCTGCGGGGGCAACACAGGAACAAACAGAGAAAGTTCTGGATAAGGTCAGCGATTACTTCAATACAGAAGAAAAAGATCGTGTGGTTTCTGTATTTACCGTCAGCGGCTTTGGTTTTAGTGGTCAAGGGCAAAACACTGGGTTGGGCTTTATAAGCCTGAAAGACTGGGGTGAACGTTCTGGCGCTGAAAACAAAGTACCTGCTATTGTTGCTAGGGCTAGCGCTCACTTCCAGAAAATCAAAGAAGGCATGGTTTTTGCGTTTAATATCCCGGCAATTGTAGAGTTAGGTTCAGCAACCGGCTTTGATTTTGAATTAATTGATAAAGCAAACCTTGGACATGACAAGCTGACAGAAGCCCGTAACCAATTACTTGGCATGATACAACAGCATCCAGATATGTTAGTAGGTGTTCGTCCTAATGGTCAGGAAGATACCCCTCAATATCGGCTCAGGATCGATCAGGAAAAAGCTGAAGCTCTCGGTGTTTCCATCGCTGATATTAATTCAACACTCAGCACAATGTTTGGTAGTAACTATGTGAACGACTTTATTGATCGCGGTCGTGTCAAAAAAGTTTACGTTCAGTCGGAAGCGCCTTATCGTATGTTGCCAAGTGATATCTACAAACTGTATGTCCGTAACAAACAAGGTGAAATGGTTCCATTCTCTGCCTTTATAGATGCATCCAAAGAACCCTGGACCTACGGTTCGCCACGCTTGGAACGCTACAACGGTTTGCCATCAATGGAAATTCTGGGTGAAGCAGCTCCAGGTAAAAGTACCGGCGATGCAATGGCCCTGATGGAAGAACTGGCATCTAAACTACCAAATGGGATCGGTTTCGACTGGACAGGTATGTCCTATCAGGAACGCTTATCCGGTAATCAGGCCCCAGCTCTGTATGCATTATCATTGATAGTGGTATTTCTATGTCTGGCAGCACTGTATGAAAGCTGGTCAATTCCATTCTCAGTTATGTTAGTAGTACCACTAGGTATCGTTGGAGCCTTGTTAGCAACAACATTCCGCGGTTTAGATAACGATGTTTACTTTAAAGTTGGCTTGTTAACCACTATCGGTTTGTCGGCGAAAAACGCGATACTCATCGTTGAATTCGCCAAGGATCTGATGGAAAAAGAAGGCAAGGGATTGATAGAAGCTACGCTAGATGCGGTCAGAATGCGTCTTCGCCCAATCCTAATGACATCACTAGCATTTATGTTAGGTGTTATCCCCCTAGTACTAAGTAATGGCGCAGGCTCCGGCTCTCAAAACGCAGTGGGTACTGGGGTATTAGGCGGAATGATTGCAGCAACCTCACTAGCAATCTTTTTCGTACCAGTATTCTTTGTAGTTATAAGACGACGTTTCAGTAAGAAAGCGGAGGAGATTGAACCCGCGTCAGAATCTCATTAAATACTACCAACAATAACCAGGAGGCCGTCAAATCGGCCTTCTTAAATATAATAGTTGCTTCTACCTGGCAAGATTCTGATCATTAATCTATCCACTTAATCTTTAAGTAGTTTTGTTTAAATTTAATTATAATCACCACTTATGAGTATAAAATAGCTTTAAAAATCCAAGCATTAGTGACTTTAATAAAATTAATATGAAAGTTGTCAGACAAAAATTACTTTATCTTTTTTTACACTAAATGACAAAAAACAATACCAGCACATAGTGACTTATGTAATAATGATGTTATATTCATTGATTATTGTAGCCATCAGGCTATAATCTGCCGTTACCGGTATCTGAGGCTAATACTGTTTTATATAAACCTACATATTAACTCACACATACTAGCCGATATTTATAGTTTATTGAGTTAAGGTATGAATTTTTGTTAAGAGCTGATCCTGATTTACTAGAAGCAAATCAGAGCCATCTGTAAAAAAGATAAATAATCCCAAAGAACGATTATAGATACATAATAATAATCTCTCGAAAAAAATTTTATAATACGTGTATATGCCTAATGTTTAACTCAAAAAATTAAGTAATGGCGTATACAGGAAGATCAACATAGCATGGATGAATATTCACTCAAGATGACATAATATTGATGAATTAAAATGCTTATGTGAGAATCTAAGGCAAGAAGCACTTCTGGTGCAAAGTACACAGAGATGAGACTGGTTATGAAAATAATTTTTACATCTCAGGATAATTTAACGCTAAACAAATAGATTGAATACATATCAACTTTCGTTTGGTACTTTAAAATAAAGTATTCTGATGATTTAAGCCTTCTCTCTTGAATTGATAAATGTATTGATAATACATATACTTAGATGTTGTTTGGAAACAAATTAAGATTAACGTTTCCAAACCTGTGGAATAGTAAAAAACTAATGAACGCTCAACCAGCGTCCTGTTACAGGATTTAAATTGCTCTTTGAGCAAAATTTGATTGAATATTTCCCTCAATAATTTTTTATATATGTTAAATAAGAAAGGCGATTATGACTAAAACTGATTATCTGATGCGTTTAAGAAAATGCACCACGATTGATACACTAGAACGTGTGATTGAGAAGAACAAATATGAACTTTCAGGAGATGAACTTGAACTATTCTACTCTGCTGCGGATCACCGCCTAGCTGAGCTGACCATGAATAAACTGTATGATAGAATTCCACCTTCAGTATGGAAATACGTTCGCTAAAATAGTCTTTATCAGATAGAAAGTGATCCGAGCCGGTAAAGTGCTATCGGCTTATTTAGATCATCGATTTATTTAGGTTATCAATGAAATTGGCGAGGGCTCTGCCAGCGACATCCCGGCACACACATCCCCTGCTATGGCTGCTTCCTTCCGGACCTGACCAAGTTAACAAGTTAGCGTTGCGGAAGAACCAACAGAGCCCCCATTGCGACGTATTGCTTTAACTTCAAAGCGACGCCATTATCATTCATACCTACTCAAATAGCAAGATAAGCAGGCCCGAATGCTGATTTATTGCACATTGCAAGTCAATACAACCAAGAAAGTGTATTATCTAACGGCTTTCAACGTAATTTCGATATCTTTAGTCTTCCCATTATTAATCACTTCATATGCTGTATCTGTCACAAACATCAAGCGACTATGCAACGAAACAGAAGCACTGACAACAATACGCGCACCCGGCTTAATTTTATCTGGTTGATAAGGCAAAACAAAATGGAAAGGTGATTGTTTCCCACCTAAACGCTCTACCTTCTGAGACAGAGTAACTGAAGGCGCATCAAGCAAAGATACATCAGATAAAGCCACTGTCAGAACAGCATCTGCTGGCAATGCCATACGCTGTAGTATATTAATATTGCCTTCAACAAAAGAGCGTTTCATTGGATTTTCAATCTTTTCCACCTGAGTATCTACTGCCTCAGCACCTTTAGCATTACACCCGACCAAAGCAACCGCTAGTAATACGCCAGCGGGAAGCTGCCATAACTTCATACACATACCTCCATTATTAACTAATCTATATAAATATTAAAATAAATTGAAATATCAAATCATTAAATCTAAATCATTTGAATTATAGATTAAAAAATTGAATATAAAACGACAATAAATCTCATATTCTTTATTGCCCTACTGTCAGGACTTAAAACATTTACAATTTAGTTATTTATTAATCATCTATTAATGAGACAATAATCATCCCTTGTACTCTCGATAACCTAATAGAAAACAAAGGCGTATTATGAGCAAGTCATTACAGAATCTGATAAATTTGATGAAATTGGAAAAAATTGAGGAAGGTATTTACCGAGGGCAAAGCGAAGATCTCGGTTTTCCTCAGGTTTTCGGGGGGCAAGTGATTGGTCAGGCACTATATGCCGCCAAACAAACCGTTGTCGATGACCGGATGGGCAATTCTTTTCATAGCTATTTCTTACGCCCCGGAGACAGTCACAAACCTATCGTCTATGATGTTGAAATTCTTCGTGATGGAGGAAGTTTTAGTGCCCGGCGAGTCAGCGCCATTCAGAATGGCAAACCTATCTTTTATATGACTGCCTCATTTCAAAGCCATGAAGACGGTTTTGAACACCAGAATATAATGCCGGATGTGCCCTATCCAGAAGAACTTATCCCCCAAGACGAAATCGTGAAAAAAATGTCGCATCTACTGCCACAGAAGATGCAGAATACTCTTCTTTTTCCCTGTCCATTAGAAATGAGGCCTGTAAAATATCACAGTCCATTTAATTGCCCACTAGAAGAACCTATACGCTATGTTTGGTTCCGTAGTAACGGCAATATGCCTGATGATCCCTTTATTCATCAATATCTACTTGGCTATGCTTCTGATTTTAATTTTCTGCCAACATCGTTACAGCCACACGGTGTAGGGTTCCTTGAGAAAAATATTCAAATAGCAACAATTGACCATTCTATGTGGTTCCACCGCCCATTTAGACTAGACGACTGGCTACTATATGCTGTAGATAGTCCGTCAGCTTCCGGTGCTCGTGGTTTTGTTCGGGGACAGATTTATAATCGTGAAGGGAGACTTGTTGCTTCCACTGTACAGGAAGGTCTAATTAGGAAACGCAACAGATAAATGAATAAGGCAGCAAACTAAGAACCCGCATTACATTTTGTGGTCTTATTGCTGCCCTCTTATTACAACTTAATTATAAGCACTCTCTCCGTGAGAATTAATATCCAATCCTTCCCTTTCAACCTCAACTGTAACCCTCAGCCCTACCAACAGCGCTGCTATTTTAAAAGCAACAAAGGCAACAATGACTGACCAAACCACGCAAACCAGTATACTAAAAGCCTGAATACCAACTTGCTCCAACATGGTTATACCCTCCGCATGGCCGGTTCCTCCCAAAGATTTAGCCGTAAAAACTCCAGTCAGTAAGCAACCTACGATCCCACATACGCCGTGTATACCAAATACATCACATACATCGTCAACACGTAACCATCGTTTTAAAGCAACCACCCCCCAAAGTCCGGTAAAACCCGCGATCAAACCAATGACTAATGCACCACCAACACCCACCATTCCGGCAGCAGGTGTAATGCCAACCAGTCCAGCAATACAGCCTGAACATGCCCCTAAAAGAGAAGGTTTATTACGGAAAAGCCATTCTGCAAAAACCCATGACAAGATAGCGGCGGCAGTCGCTACAATGGTATTTAAAAATGCCAGAGCAGCTATCTCATTAGCAGCACTAGCAGAACCAGCATTAAAACCAAACCAACCAATATAGAGCACAGCAGTACCAGTGAAGACCATCGGCAAATTATGTGGTTTAAATGCCTCTTTCCCAAAACCAGTGCGTTTTCCTAACAAGTAAGCACCAACTAATCCAGCTACGGCTGCGTTAACATGGACAACCGTACCACCAGCAAAATCCAATGCTCCATCCTGTGAAAGTACACCGCCCCCCCAAACCATATGCGCCATAGGCAGGTAAGAAAATGTCAACCACAGCACACTAAAAATTAACAAAGCCGAAAAGCGAATACGTTCCCCTAACGCACCAATAATCAAAGCAACTGTGATACAAGCGAAAGAACCCTGAAATGCCACATGAATTAGCTGATAAAAATCACCACTTAAGTCAGTGAATGCTAAATTCTTTAGCATCATTTGACTAAAACCACCGAAAAAACCATTCCCTGGCGCAAAAGCCAGGCTATAACCGTAAATCACCCACAATACACATACTAAAGCAAAGCTCACCATGACCTGAGCCATTAGTGATAAAACGTTTTTACTCCGTAGCAATCCACCATAAAACAGAGCAATTCCCGGAATGGTCATAAACAAAACAAGGACTGTACAAATCATCATAAAAGCATTATCAGCTTTATCAGCAACGCCTTCCGCAGCCTGGGATAATGATGGTACACAACTGGCCGCAACACCGGCAGCCACTGAGAATTGTTTTTTCATATCTATCTTCTCTATCAGCGAGTTACAGTGCCGCATCGTTAGTTTCTCCTGTTCTAATACGAATAGCCTGTTGTAATTCAATGACAAAGATTTTACCGTCGCCAACTTTTCCAGTGAAAGCTGATTGCTGAATAGCATGAATTACCTCTTCAACCAATTCATCTGCTACAGCAATATCTATCTTTATTTTAGGTAAAAAATTGACACTATATTCAGCTCCACGGTAAAGCTCCGCATGTCCTTTCTGACGCCCAAATCCTTTTACCTCTGTTATGGTCAACCCTTGAACACCAAGACCAGAGAGAACTTCCCGAATATCCTCCAATTTGAATGGTTTTATGATTGTCGTAATGAGCTTCATATATCCCCCTTCCATCCGACTATTATGTTTGCAATAAGGAAATAGCAAGGGATGTGCCAGAAACTAAAAACATATATAAATCAAATAATAATAAAGAAAATAAAAATTATGGAGAATAAGAAGGGAGGAGAACAGCGAATATGCTCTCCCGTGAATGCACCAAATAAGTGCAAATCTGATTAAATTAGCACCTCTCTCTCAGAGATTGTGCCACAATCATTTAGCGTTTCACCTACTTGTTGCAACTGATACATCTGATAGTAACGCCCACGACTCGCTAATAATTGTTGATGGTATCCCTGTTCAATAACTGCACCACGATGCAGCACCAGAATAGTATCCGCCTCCACAATGGTAGACAGACGATGAGCAATCACGATCAACGTTGTTTGTTGACGAATCAATCTCAAGGCTTGCTGTACCGCCTGTTCCGTACCAGAATCAATATTTGCAGTCGCTTCATCAAGGATCAAAATTTGTGGCGTTTGCACTAACACTCTCGCCATAGCAAGTAATTGTTTTTGACCGGCTGACAATGTATTACCTTGCTCTCCCAAGAGAGTATGAAGTCCATCAGGCAATGTACGTATTAATTCAGCTAATTGAACTGTTTCCAATACTTGCCAAACCTTCTCTTCTGAAATATTCCGACCAAGCGTAATATTTTCAAAGAAAGAGTCAGCAAGAACGACCGGGTCCTGCTGAACTATTGCCACACCATTACGTAATACCGAATGAGACAAGGATGATACCGGCCGGCCATCAAGATAAATTTCCCCTTTCTGCCACGGATAATACCCCATCAGCAAATTTGCCAACGTACTTTTACCACTACCGGTATGACCAACCAAAGCAACAAAACCATGAGCCGGAACCTGTAAGTTAATATCTTGCAAAACTATTTTTCCATGCCGATAGGAAAAACTAACATTTTCTATATCAATTCGACCACTGGACAGTGGCTGACTATCCATGCCATAACCTTGTTGAGGGCTATCCATTAATTCAAATATTCTCTCACCAGAAACGACAGCTTGTTGCAGAATCGATTGCTGAGATGTCAGTTCAATGAGCGGTTCATTCAACCGCCCCAAATAATTAATAAAAGCATACAATACCCCGATACCAATCGCCCCTGGCCCACTAATTCCAAACAACACGAGAAGACCGCACAATACCATAGCAGATAGCAAACTCAGTAATGGGCGTAACAAAAGCCCATCTAATCTCAACGCTTGCATTCTCGCCTGATAATGAGCCCGATTGGTTGACAGCATACGCTCACCAAAACGCGCCTGCTGCCTGAACTGCTGAACAACACTCATTCCATTAATGACTTCGTTAAACTCATCATTAATATCAGCCAAATAACTACGTACCCGACGGACGATGGGAGTACTAAAATGCTGATATATCGCCATCACAATCAATACGACAGGAAAAATAAGAATTGCAATCAATGCCATACGCCATTCCAGTATAAACATGGCAATCAACATCGCACCAATCAATGCCATGCTGCGAAATACCGTAGGAACTACATTGACATAAAGATCTTTAATGACTTCAGTATCATTCGTTACACGGGAAATCAACTGCCCTACCGGTTGATTATCAAAAGCACTCAGAGGCTGGCGCAATGCGGCATTCATCACATCTGTACGAAGCTGCTGAACCACATCGACTGACACTTGATTGAACACTAAAGCCTGAAAATAGTGTAACGCAGCCGTAATCAGTTGCAGAACAATAAAGGTTATAGCTAGCCCGATAACCACCCTAATAGGCATATTACCCGTTGCAACCATATTATCGATAAAGTAACTAATGAGAACTGGACCACTGACTTCCGCAATTGCAGCCCCCCACAACATGAGTACAGCCAGCCCCAACGGCTTACGATAACTTTTTCCATAAACCAGCAGGCGCTTCAGAGACGGCCATAATCGACGAACTTTAGTCATCTTAATCTCCTTCTGCCATTTCCTTGTCATCTAATGCTGCCTCAAGTTGCTGATAATAATACATATCACGATACCATCCTGACTGTTCTGTCAGTTGCTGATGCCGCCCCTGATGTACAATAGAACCTTGCTGCATCACCAAGATATTATCAGCATCAGTTAATGCAGACAGGCGGTGAGCACTAATAATAACTGTGCGTTGCTGTCTCCACTGACTGAGGTTTTGTAGGATATTGTATTCAGTTTGCCCATCAACCGCAGATAAAGCGTCATCTAGAACCAAAATCTCTGCATCTAAAAGTAATGCTCTTGCAATGGAGATACGCTGCTTCTGCCCCCCAGAAAGCATTACTCCACGTTCACCTACTTCTGTCTGATACCCCTCGGGTAAACGAAGAATATCTTCATGGACGTTGGCAAGGCGAGCAACTTCTTCGATCTGTTCCTGTGTTGCATCAGGACGTCCCAAAGCGATATTCCTAGCAACGGTATCTGAAAATAAAAAGGGGGTTTGATTAACAACAGCAAATCGTGATCGCCATTCATCTAACCTGATATCCGCAATTTTGAGCGACTGGAAAAGAATTTCTCCATCAGTCACATCAAACTGTCTCTGTATCAGCGCAAGTAGTGTGCTCTTACCTGAACCAGTTGGACCACAGATCCCTAATAACTGCCCAGGTAATAACTGGAAATTAATTTGATTAAGAACAGTTTTGTTACTTTGCGGATAATTAAACGCTTTGATATTCACATCCAGAATACCTCGCTCAGGCAAAAGATGACCAACACCATCCTCAATGACCGGAGGTTCCTGCAACAAGCTACGGATACGACTATAAGCAGCGCTTCCCCGTTCAACGATATTAAACATCCATGCCAGCGCTAACATTGGCCAAATCATCAAGCCAAGGTACATCACAAAACTAGTAAGCTCACCAAGTGTTAAAACACCATTTAACACCATCCAACTACCTCCACCGATAGCCAGTAAGTTTGACATACCAATGGCAATAAAAATTGTTGGATCAAATCGGGCATCTACCCTAGCAACATACATATTCTTACGACCGGCTTCCACGGCAACTTGTTCAAACTGATTTGATTGCAAATCTTCAAGTCCAAATGCCTTAATCATTCGAATACTGGTCAGACTTTCTTGAGCCTGGTTATTCAGAGCAGAAAATGCGCCTTGTGCAGATTTGAAGCGACGATGAAGTTGATCACCATATCGTTTGATAATGATCGCCATAATCGGCATAGGCAACAAAGACAGTAAAGTTAATTGCCAACTAATTTGTATACTCATCATAATCAGCACTGCACAGCCCATAACTAGCGAATCAACTAAGGTAAGCACACCTTCACCCGCAGCAAATACTACCCGATCCACATCATTAGTAGCACGAGCCATTAAATCCCCCGTGCGGTGACGCAGATAAAATTCAGGGTTTTGTCGGCTAAGTTGTTGGTAAAAATTATTCCGTAATTTAACTGCTAATTGATATGACGCCCCAAACAACCATAAACGCCATATATAACGCAAGATATAGACAATCAATGAGATAACCAGCATAACACCAATCCACACCATCAATTGGTAAAATGACATAGACGCAGTACTGATCCCATCAACAATTACCCCCACCAGATACGGAGGAATTAGTAGTAGAATAGAGATAATAATAAGCAGAGTTACTGCCCCAAGATAACGACGCCACTCGCTACGGAAGTACCAACTTAATTGAGAAAATAACCTCACACGTGTATATCCCGAAATAAAATAGATAGTAAAAACGTTGAACAACACTCAGAATAATTGACTTAACGCAATGAATTAATAATTGGTTAATCTGGTATCGGTAATGCTGTAGTGTATTTGATTTTTTCCATTGCAAAACTCGATGTCACATCAATCAACCCCGGAACACCATTCACCATACGCTTGTAGAAAAGATCATAACTTTTCATATCCACAACTTCTACGTGCATTAAATAATCACATTCACCAGCCATACGATAAAAAGCCAGGACTTCTGGCATTTGCTTTATAAATGCAACAAATTGTTCATACCAACTACTGTTATGCTGCTGAGTTCTGATCATAACAATCACTGTCAGCCCTAGTCCTAATTTTTCACTATCAAGCAAAGCAACTTTGCCAACAATATAGCCTTCATCTTCAAGTCGTTTTAGCCGTTTCCAACAAGGAGTAGAGGTAAGATTAACAGCTTCCGCCAATGCATTCAGAGACAGACTACAATCTTTCTGTAGTAACTTAAGCAACTTGCGGTCTGTTTTATCCAACATAGCTACCTCTTATAGAAAATTTTTCCATAAAGAAACCACACATTAAGAAAAATAACAATCTATTTCTCCCAGTATCAAGTTAATCTACCCGCCGCCAATTATTTTTAAATTACAGAGTTAATAATTAATGTCACACAGTTGGACCACCAAGGCAATCAGAGAGATTCAAGCAGACCATCAACGCAGTTCTGACACTCATCTCATCCGCCTTAATTTGCCAGTTTTTCCAGGTATCCATTTATATCTAAAAGATGAAAGCACCCATCCAACCGGTAGTCTGAAGCACAGACTTGCTCGTTCTTTATTCCTTTACGCACTGAGTAATGGCTGGATAAAGGAAGGTACCCCGGTTATTGAATCTTCATCAGGTAGTACTGCTGTATCTGAAGCCTATTTTGCCCGCCTGCTTGGGTTACCTTTTATTGCTGTTATGCCTTCATACACTGCGAAACGTAAAATTCAGGAAATTGAATTTTATGGTGGTAAATGCCATTTTGTTAACCATTCAGCACAAATTTATGACGAGTCAGAACGACTAGCAAAAGAACTAAACGGTCATTATATGGATCAATTTACTTACGCCGAAAGAGCAACAGACTGGCGAGGTAACAACAATATTGCTGAAAGTATTTTTCGCCAAATGCAAATGGAACCATTTCCTGAACCAGATTATATCGTTATGAGCGCTGGTACTGGGGGAACTTCTGCAACTTTAGGACGCTATATCCGTTACCAAGGGCATAACACTAAACTAATTGTTGTCGATCCAGAAAACTCTATATTTTATGACCATTACCGTCAAAATTGCTGTGATATTCATGGCAATTATAGCAGCAAGATTGAGGGTATTGGCCGCCCTCGAGCAGAGCCTTCTTTTATCCCTTCGGTTATTGATGACATGATCCAAATACCCGATTGCGCCAGCATTGCAACAATTTACTGGCTGGAAAAATTACTCGGCAGAAAAGTTGGCGCATCTACGGGGACCAATGTCTGGGGAGCTCTCCTGCTTGCTAACCAAATGCATGAGCGTGGAGAACAAGGCGCAATAGTAACTTTACTGTGCGACAGTGGTGAACGTTATCTCGATACTTATTACAATCCAGATTGGGTAAAAAATAACATTGGCGATATCTCACCTTATCTCAAACAACTACCCAATTTCCGCAGTTATAAGTAACATAACCATTTTATTCTAATGAGGATGTTACAATGAGACGAGCTGTTGTTGTATTCAGTGGTGGGCAAGATTCCACAACCTGCCTGATTCAAGCAATTAATCAATATGACGAAGTACATTGTGTCACTTTTGATTATGGTCAGCGCCATCGTGCCGAAATTGATGTTGCACGTAATGTCAGCCATTCTCTTGGTGTTGTTGCACATAAAGTACTTGATGTCACATTACTTAATGAACTAGCTCTCAGCAGTCTGACTCATGATAACATCCCTGTTCCCGATTACAGTGAAAGTAAAAAAAATGCCATACCCAGTACATTTGTCCCTGGCCGCAATATCTTGTTCCTGACACTGGCTGCTATATATGCTTACCAAGTTGAAGCGGAAGCAGTTATTACTGGCGTATGTGAAACTGATTTTTCCGGTTACCCTGATTGCCGTGATGAATTTGTCAAAGCACTGAATAAAGCAGTAAGCCTTGGCATTGCCCGTGATATCCGTTTTGAAACTCCATTGATGTGGCTCAACAAAGCTGAAACTTGGGCATTGTCCGACTACTACCAGCATTTAGACTTTGTTCGTAGTCAGACACTCACTTGCTACAACGGCATTCAAGGTAATGGATGTGGTAAATGCGCAGCTTGTCATCTCAGAGCTAACGGATTAGAACAATATCTAAATGCGCCTGAAAAAATAATGGCTGAAATGAAAGCAAAAACACATTTAGTCTAATCCCAATGGCAATGAGAACTTTTCCCCTCTCATTGCCCTGTTTTCACCAAAGCTCCCATTATTTCACGTAATTCACCCTCAATAGACAATGCCCTTTGCGTTTTTCTATCAATCCAGACAAACGTAGTCTTGGCATCTGCAATGAGTTGATTGTTCCTTCTGCGTATGATTTCCTGAGAAAATACACCACTTCTGTTTCTCAGCTCCGTCAATCGGCAATCCACTTCCAATTCATCGCCAAGAACTGCTGAACTGCGATAATTAATATTTATGTTGACCACGGCAAACCCAACATTGTTTTTCTGTATCCATTCCACTACAGAATGCTTATGCAACCATTCCCACCGAGCACTTTCCAGAAATTCCAAATAGCGAGCATTGTTCACATGTTGAAACAAATCTATATGATAACCATGAACTTTTATAATTGAACTCATAATATTGCCTTTATGTTAAAGTCACTCATCTGACCAGGTTGATTTCACAATAGCAAAACAAAAAATTCACACTAATTAAAGTGTTTTATTTGCAACCTTGATCACAACATCCCCATTCATAAAAAAATCATGAATGAGGATGATAGATACTATACTAGTAACTTAACTTACTTCTATTTCGCTCAATAAAAACTGGCCCTATTCCCTGAACCTCCTGCAACTGTTCCACCGTAGTGAACGCCCCATGTTTTTCTCGATATTCAACAATGCTTTGTGCTTTTTTTATCCCAATACCATTTAATGCTTTTGCTAATTCTTCCGCACTTGCAGTATTAATATTCACCTTTCCCTTTTCTTCTACTTTCAAAGCATCCTGCTGCTGCAATTGCTTTTCCGATGAAGAATGACTGGTAGTACTGGCTGTTTTAGCTACTTTATCTTTGACTTGCTCAGTGGCAATAGCGAATTGTCCTCCACATGCATAAAGCAAGCCAGCAAGCAAAACAGATAAAATTCCTGATTTTTTCATACTAATTCCTCCATGTTTTATGAGCAGAAAAAAGATTGCCACAGATAAATTTGAGCGCAATGAACGAAGATCAGATATGCGAAAGGCCGCGAAAGCGGCCTTTATTGACAAGATAATTACAAAGATATTTGCGATACTCTCCGCAAATTTTTATTCGATATGACCTAACTTAATTTTGGCTTTTTCACGCAGACTAATCAGTAAAGACTCCAACATAGCGTTACCCATTTCACTCTGATAGCTATTAATCATGCTTTTAATTTGTTCTTCGGATACAACACCTGGAGTAACTTTATCCAGTTGGATCAGCACAACGTCATCCAAACTATTTTTCGTCAAACCATATTCTACCTTACCTTCTTTTGGCCGAGGTAAAGCAAATACTGCACCAACTAACACATTATCTTGAGATGTACGCTGAATAACCTGAGGTTCACCAAATTGAATACTTGCATCTTTCAAGGCTTGCTCACCTTTACCTTCTTTTAAGGCGGCCAGTAATTTCTCACTTTCGACTTGAAGTTGTTTTTCAGCTTTCTGACGTTTAACCAGTTCAGTAACTTGCCCTTTAACTTTCTCGAAAGGCTGTACCGTTTCCGGCTTATAATTATCTACACGCAGAACAAACGCACGATCACCTTCAACGGAGATAACATCAGAATTAGTCCCTGTCGGCCCCTGTCCATCAACAAGATTACCTTCAAAAATGGCATGAATAACAGCACCAAAATTAATCTCTGCCGGCACACTATTGCGATCAAACCAATCAGTTGTCACAACCTTAATACCTGAAACTTCCTCAGCCGCAGCTAGAGATTCATTATCGCTGGTAGCAGCATCACTGACCTTCTGTTGCAGAGCATAAAAAGCATCTACCGCTTTTTCCTGTTTAACCGTTTTCTCAATTTCAGAGCGAACTTCAGATAAGGGCTTAATTATTTGAGGCTTAACATCATCCAAATGGAAAATAGCGAAGCCATTAAGAACCTTAATCGTAGAAGAAATTTGGCCTTTCTCTTTCAAATTAGCTTGTTTCAACTCTTCAGGAAGAGCATCCTCTTCTATCCAGCCGATCTCCCCACGATTTTTCGCTGACAACTTATCCGTAGATTTTTTAGTCGCTAATTTACCAAAATCAGCACCCTTATTTAGCTCATCAAGCACTGTTTTGGCTTCGGCTTCAGTTGCAAGTTGAATCAGACTGTATTTTTTCTGCTCTGATTGAGTATAACGTTTCAAATTATGCTCATAGTAAGCATCAACATCAGAGGATGTAGCCGAAACTTTATTCATTTCATCTACAGCATCCATTTTGATATAGCTGACTTTCACTTCTTCTGGAGCAATAAAACTGCTCTTATTGAGATTATAGTAATCTTGCAAATCTTTATCTGTTACTTCCTGCTGCGCCTGAATTTTCTTCAGCTCCAGTGTAGCCATACGGACAGTTCTCTGTTGCAGAAGCAATTCAGCATTGGGTTTCACCTCACTAGGCAATGCTATTTCACTACCAGAAAAAGCCATAATTAATTGTTGATTAACTAAATTCTGGCGTGTTTGTTCAGCAAAAATATCCGGACTCATATCAGAACGGTTGAACAACTCCAGATATTTGTTGTTATCAAATTTACCGTTTGTCTGAAAGTAAGAAGTATTTCGGATAGAATCCTTAACTTGTTCATCGCTGGCAGATAAACCCAATTCACGGGAATATTGCTCAATCAACACATTATTAATTAGACGCTCCAAAGCCTGATTACGAATCTGCTTCATGCTTTGTTCGTCACTTGCCAACACCGAGAATTTATCTCCCAATTGATCTTGCAATGCGTTTCTCTCTTGCTGAAACGCCCGCTCCAATTGAGCACGACTGATAGTCTGGCCATTCACTTCGGCAGCATAACTACCAGCTCCACTTGTCAAGTAGCCCCCAACTCCCGTCAAAACAAAAGACAGGATAATAAGAGCCAGCACGATTTTAAGCACAGGACTGTTTGCCGCCGTGCGTAGGTTGTCCATCATAAAGAGGCAAAACTCCGCTTTGGTGAAATTGAAAACGCCATATTACGCTAATTCAAGCGCTAAGAGAAAAAAAGCGCACCAGTCAATTGATGCGCTTCTATTTTAACTTACCAAACCTGTCTCGTCAGTCTATGTTTGCCAATATAACAAGGACTGATAAGCAATTTTTGGTTCGTGTCACCCATTAACAGCGTCTTTCAAACCTTTACCTGGACGGAAAGCAGGTACTTTAGCCGCAGCAATTTTGAGCTCTTTTCCTGTTTGAGGGTTACGGCCTGTACGTGCAGAACGTTCACGAACAGCAAAAGTACCGAATCCCACCAGAGCAACATCATCACCATCCTTCAATGCACCCGTTACAGAAGAAATGAATGCATCTACTACACGCCCTGCGGCTGCTTTAGAAATATTAGAGTCAGCAGCAATTTTGTCGATCAGTTGTGATTTATTCACTCTTATCATCCCCATATAGTTTTTACTACTGCATCAGAATCCTAACGGATAACCCGATAGCAGTGCCGTTATATCAATCCTTTCCGATATTGGCAAGAAATCATAAGACAACAAAATATTTATTAGACAGTTCATCCAAGTTAGCAATATAAAAAAGCTGGTAAGCCTGAATTCACTTACCAGCCTATATTTCATCCATCATTATTGAGATAGTTTACTATTTTTGTACTACTGAGCTGACACTAATTCTGCGCCAAACACAGGATCCTGCAATGTAATAGCCAAAACATCTTCAATACGTTTTACTGGATGGATCTGTAGATCTGCAATAATATTTTGGGGAATTTCTTCCAGATCACGTTTATTCTCTTCCGGAATTAAGACCGTTTTGATTCCGCCTCGATGAGCAGCCAGTAGTTTCTCTTTCAAGCCACCGATTGGCAGAACTAAACCACGCAATGTGATTTCACCAGTCATAGCAACATCAGCCCGAACTGGATTACCGGTCAGACAGGAGACCAATGCTGTACACATAGCGATACCCGCACTTGGGCCATCTTTTGGCGTCGCACCTTCCGGAACATGGACATGAATATCCCGTTTCTCATAAAAATCAGCGTTGATACCCAACTTATCAGCACGAGCACGAACAACGGTTAATGCTGCCTGAATGGATTCCTGCATAACCTCACCAAGTGAGCCAGTATAGGTTAGTTTACCTTTCCCTGGAACACACGCGGTTTCAATAGTCAGTAAATCACCACCAACTTCAGTCCATGCAAGTCCTGTGACCTGACCAATACGGTTTTCCGTATCTGCACGGCCATAATCCACACGTTGAACACCCAGATAATCTTTCAAGTTATCTGAATTGATTTCAATATGTTTTAAATTTTTATCCATTAACAATGCTTTTACCGCCTTACGACACAGCTTAGAAATTTCTCGCTCTAAACTACGCACTCCGGCTTCACGAGTGTAATAACGGATAATGCCAATAATAGCACTGTCATCAATAGCTAATTCACTCTTTTTCAGAGCATTACGTTCAATCTGCTTAGGCAGCAAATGACGTTTGGCAATATTCAATTTTTCATCTTCGGTATAACCGGAAAGACGAATAATCTCCATACGATCCAACAATGGCGCTGGAATATTCATGGAGTTGGATGTTGCAACAAACATGACATCTGACAGATCATAATCAACCTCCAGATAATGATCGTTAAATGCCACGTTCTGCTCTGGATCTAAAACTTCCAGTAAGGCAGAAGCTGGATCTCCACGCATATCGGATGACATCTTATCAATCTCATCCAGCAGGAACAGGGGGTTCTTCACTCCAACTTTGGACATTTTTTGAATCAATTTGCCCGGCATAGAACCAATATAGGTACGGCGATGACCACGGATTTCAGCTTCATCACGCACTCCCCCCAGTGCCATACGCACATATTTCCTCCCGGTCGCACGTGCAATGGACTGACCTAAAGAGGTTTTACCCACCCCAGGAGGCCCAACCAGACATAAAATCGGCCCTTTAATTTTACTAATTCGGCTTTGTACTGCCAGATATTCAAGGATACGCTCTTTTACACGCTCCAAACCATAATGGTCGGTATCCAGAGTTTCCTGAGCTTTAACCAAATCTTTTTTAACTTTACTGCGAGCAACCCACGGAACCTGCACCATCCAATCGATGTAGCTACGGACAACCGTCGCTTCCGCCGACATAGGAGACATCATTTTCAATTTTTGCAATTCAGCTTCGGCTTTTTCGCGAGCTTCCTTGGGCATTTTTGCCGCTTCAATTTTGCGCTTAAGGGTTTCATACTCATCAGGCGCATCATCCATTTCACCCAGTTCTTTCTGAATCGCTTTCATCTGTTCATTCAGGTAGTACTCGCGCTGGCTTTTTTCCATTTGTTTCTTCACGCGGTTACGAATGCGTTTTTCTACCTGTAACAAATCAATTTCTGACTCCATCATTGCCATCAAATATTCAAGACGCTCAACGACATCAGACATTTCTAAAACTGTCTGCTTATCGCTGAGTTTCAATGGCATATGCGCAGCAATTGTATCAGCTAATTTAGCGGCATCTTCAACACTGTGTAGCGAGGTCAGAACCTCTGGCGGGATTTTCTTATTTAATTTAATGTAGCCTTCAAACTGATTAATAGCTGTCCTGATCATAACTTCCTGCTCACGCTCATCAACGAGCGGCGAGTCAAGATACTCAGCATGAGCAGAAAAATGTTCGCCATTGTCAGTCAGGGTCGTAATGCGGGCACGTTTCAACCCTTCGACAAGCACTTTTACAGTGCCATCGGGCAATTTTAACATCTGTAAAATAGAAGCTACTGTACCAACGGAGAAAAGGTCATTAACCCCTGGCTCATCAGTTGAAGCTTCTTTTTGCGCAACCAACATGATCTGTTTGTCATGATCCATTGCTGCTTCCAGGCAGTGAATAGACTTCTCACGCCCTACAAACAATGGGATCACCATATGCGGGTAAACCACCACATCGCGCAGAGGCAATACAGGGATTTCTATGCGTTCGGAACGCTCAAGATTCATAGAGCTCTCTCTTCGTTTAGCTTTCGCCAGTTTTTAGGAATCTCGTGAAACACGGTTCTCACGAGTTTCACTCCATAGAATATAAAATATATGGGGACAGGAATTTGACATTCAATGGTATGGCGCTTCAATAAAAACAAAATGAGGGTAATCCCCTCATTTTATTCAATAATATCTCGTTTAGTGAATTCCCTGTCCTAGACTCAATTATTCACCAGAAACCTGGGCATCCGGTTTGCTGTAAATCAGCAAAGGCGCAGATTGACCATTAATAACAGATTCGTCTACAACAACTTTTCCAACGTTTTCCATTGATGGTAAATCATACATCGTGTCCAACAATGCGCCTTCAACAATAGAACGTAGGCCACGGGCCCCCGTCTTACGCACCATTGCTTTCTTAGCAATAGCAGTCAGAGCTTCACTTCTGAATTCCAGATCAACACCTTCAAGGTTAAACAGTGCTTGATACTGCTTGGTCAACGCATTTTTAGGCTCTTTCAAAATCTGAATCAACGCTTCCTCACTCAATTCACTGAGCGTGGCAACAACAGGTAACCGCCCAATAAATTCAGGGATAAGCCCAAATTTGATCAGATCTTCTGGCTCAGCCTGCGCAAGCAATTCGCCTTCAGTAGCCTTTTCTGATTCACCTTTGACCTTCGCGCCAAATCCAATACCCGTACTGGTATTTAAACGCTGACCTATGACTTTATCCAGACCTGCAAACGCACCACCACAAATAAATAGGATTTTAGAGGTATCTACCTGTAAAAACTCCTGTTGCGGATGTTTACGCCCCCCCTGAGGAGGAACCGCCGCGATTGTACCTTCAATCAGTTTCAGCAGCGCTTGCTGTACACCCTCGCCTGAAACATCCCGAGTAATTGACGGGTTATCAGATTTACGTGAAATTTTGTCAATTTCATCAATATAAACAATACCGCGCTGGGCTTTTTGCACATCGTAGTCACATTTTTGCAGTAATTTCTGAATAATGTTTTCTACGTCTTCTCCTACATATCCCGCTTCGGTCAGCGTAGTCGCATCCGCCATAGTAAAAGGAACGTCAAGATAACGAGCCAATGTTTCAGCTAACAGCGTTTTACCACTCCCTGTTGGCCCAATAAGCAGAATATTACTTTTACCTAATTCAACACCGTTACTAGTATCGCCATTACGTAACCGCTTGTAATGGTTATAAACAGCAACCGCCAACACTTTTTTCGCCGTTTCCTGGCCGATAACATAATCATCCAAATGCTGACGAATTTCATGAGGAGTTGGCAATGCGCTACGCTCACGATGTGGTACAAGCTCTTTAATTTCTTCGCGAATGATGTCGTTACACAAATCCACACATTCATCGCAGATATACACTGACGGGCCAGCAATCAATTTTCGCACTTCATGTTGGCTTTTCCCGCAGAAAGAGCAATACAGCAGCTTTCCTGAACCGTCTTTGCGCTTATCTGTCATCAGTCACAACCTCACTTTATCAACTGCCCACCCAGATTCATCTGGCAAAGCAGGAAACTTCTGCTATTACCCCGAACAACCAGCCTTACCAAACAGTAAGCCGAATATTTATATTATAGCTTCCGGGAATAATAAATTAATCGCGATGGGTGAAAATCTTATCAACCAACCCATACTCTACGGCTTCATCTGCTGACAAGAAACGATCACGCTCTGTATCTTCTTTGATCTTTTCAATAGGTTTTCCCGTATGTTGCGCCATCAACTCATTCATACGCGATTTCACTTTCAGTATTTCCTGAGCGTGAATTTCAATATCTGTAGCTTGTCCCTGGAAACCACCTAATGGCTGATGGATCATAACTCGGGAATTTGGCAAACAGATACGTTTTCCCTTTGCGCCGGCAGTCAACAAGAATGCCCCCATTGAACATGCTTGCCCCATACAAATAGTACTGACATCCGGTTTAATAAACTGCATCGTATCATAGATGGACATTCCAGCAGTAATCACACCACCTGGTGAATTGATATATAAGAAAATATCTTTTTCAGGATTCTCTGCCTCAAGGAATAACATCTGAGCTACAACCAGGTTTGCCATATGATCTTCAACCTGACCGGTCAGGAAAATAATACGCTCCTTTAATAAGCGAGAATAGATATCGTACGAACGTTCTCCACGAGCAGTCTGTTCGACTACCATCGGCACCAAAGCCATGTGAGGCGCATATTGATCCCGCTTGTCGCTATATGACATTTTCGTCTCCTAATAGAATTCATGTTGGTGCCATTCATAACCAATTCTACTTGAGATAAGCGATGATGACCATGATTCAAAGTTAGCCAATCAAGGGGAAATCCCCCCTGAAAAATTTTGCAATCATATACATAATATGAAAAAGGATCTGGGGTTAAACCCACTTTTTTCAAGAAAAATCTTGCCTTTTACTTATAAAAAAACCCGCAGATAGATCTGCGGGTTCATTTTATTAAGATGACAAATTCATTATCTCATGACAAAACTAAAACTTATGCCATTTGATTCTGATTCATTAACTCATTGAAAGTGGTTTCTTTTTCAGAAACTTTTGCTTTACCCAAAAGAACTTCAACAGCTTGTTCTTCCAGAGCAATATTACGAACATTGTTCATTAATTCTTGGTTTTTACCATAGAATTCGATCACTTCTTGAGGATCTTCATAGGCAGAAGCCATTTCCTCGATTAATGCTTTAACACGCTCTTCATCAGCTTTCAGTTCATTACTGCTGATAACTTCACCTAATAGCAGGCCAACCACAACGCGACGTTTAGCTTGTTCTTCAAACAGTTCACGAGGCAGTTCCAGAGCTTGTTTTTCATTGCCGCCAAAACGCTGAGCAGATTGACGACGCAGAACATCAATTTCGCTATCAACAACAGCGGCCGGAACGTCGATTTCGTTAGCCTTAACCAAGCCGTCGATAACCTGAGATTTAATACGGTTACGAACTGCATTTTTCAGTTCACGTTCCATATTTTTACGTACTTCTGTACGCAATCCCTCAACAGTGCCATCAGCGATACCGAAACGCTTGATAAATTCTTCAGTCAACTCCGGCAATTCACGCTGTTCTACTTTTTTCAACGTAATGGCAAACTTAGCAGCTTTACCTTTCAGATTTTCAGCGTGATAATCTTCTGGGAAGTTCACATCAATGGTAAATTCTTCCCCTGCTTTACGGCCAACAATGCCCTCTTCAAAACCTGGGATCATACGGCCCTGGCCCATAGCCAGAACAAAATCGGAAGCCTTACCGCCTTCAAACTCTTCGCCATCAATAGAGCCATTGAAGTCAACCGTAACACGATCTTCTGCACCAACAGCTTCTTCGGTTTCTTTCCAATTAGCCTGCTGCTTACGCAATGTTTCCAGCATTGCATCAACATCTTCATCTCTTACTTCGACAACAGGTTTTTCAACTTCAATGGCTTCCAGATCTTTCAATTCAACTTCTGGATAAACTTCAAACTCTACAGAGTAAGTGAAATCTTCACCATTTTTGAATTGTTCTGGCGCATAACTTGGCGCACCCGCTGGATTAATTTTTTGTTCGATGATGGCATTGATAAAGTTGCGTTGCATCAGATCACTCAAAACATCCTGAATAACAGAAGCACCGTAACGTTGTTTAACGATGTTCATAGGCACTTTGCCTTTACGGAAACCATCGATACGAACTTTTTTTGCTACATTGACCAACTCACTACTAACTGCTTTTTCAACATCGGCAGCAGGAACGGTGATTGTCACACGACGCCCAAGGCCTTGAGTGGTTTCAACAGAAACTTGCATCTTTTTACCTCAAAAAAATCATAGTGCTCGGTCAACTCCAGAGACCATACAACCAGCACATATTTTATGTACCAATCGCAACACTCTCTAAGAACCGGGGCGGTCGCATTTAAAAACCGAGAATCCCTGATGTCAGAAGCGTCCCGAAACCATTCTAAAAATTAGACGCGACATTATAGCGATGCAGACGGTGTGAGTCGAGAATTGCTGAAAAAAGGCCGAACTATTCATCAACTTCACAAGATAACGATTATTCAGCGGCTAAATTTGCATCCAAAATGGATCATATATAAAACATAAAAACGGCCCGAAGACCGTTCACTAAATTCATTCTATTGCGCAAGAAAACGACCCAAATTAAATATCAATCAGCGGATTTCAGGCAACAATATTACCCCCACGACATACCGGTGACGCTAAAACAGTATCCTGTAATTCATTCCACTCTTTTTCTGTATAAGTATGCAACGCCAAAGCATGAACACCTGCGGACAATTCTGCCGATAATGTGCTGTAAACAGAACGATGACGGTTCAGCATACGTTCACCAGCAAATTTATTACTGATGATGACAACTTTAAAATGGCTTTCAGAACCTACGGGTACATTGTGACGATAACTTTCATCAATGACCTCAAGATATGAGGGATTAAATGCAGCCTGTAATTTCTCTTCTATATCCTGACACACCATATCATTCTCCTTAACCGCACAGCAGTCGTACTGCCAACCATACTAATAATTTTAGTCTATTCTCCATGAGTTATAGCATCAACGCATTAAAATATCTTTTAATCGAATCCCACATCATAAGGTTTTTATATACGTTTACCCCATCAGGGATATGCCATGATCAAAAGGCAGTGCTATTATTGACGCAATTTATGCTATTGATAAGTATTACTGGACATCCTTATCACCGATGAGAAAATTAACATGTTGAAAAGAATCTTATTCCCATTCATTGCGCTTTTTCTACTTGCTGGTTGCGCCGCTCCCAACAATACCTTGACCATCGAACCTAAAATTACATTGCCAACAGCAGACCCAACGATGAGCGCGATTACCATCAGTATCAGCGGCGCCGACAATCGTCAATCTCAGACACTTGCTCAAGTTAACCGCAATGCAAAGCTGGAAATATTAAAACCATCCCGTGATCTGCGCTTTCTACTCCAGGAAATTCTGGAAAAACAGATGACCGCTCGCGGTTATATGATTGGCTCTCCAGCCAATGCCAATCTGCAAATTATTGTCAACAATTTATATGCAGACGTTAAAGAAGGCAGCCTGCGCCATAATATTTCAACAAAAGCCGATATTTCCATCATTAGTACAGCGCAAAATGGCAGTAAACAAGTCAAGAATTACCGCACTAGCTACAATGTACAAGGTCCTTTAAGCGCAACTAATGAGAAAATTGCTGATGCAGTCAATACTGTATTATCAGAAGTCATAGCCGATATGGCTCAAGATCCTTCCGTCAGTAATTTCATCAAACAAAATTCTCGCTAATTAAAGGATTAATTATTTACTCTGCCCGCTAAGGGCAGAGTTTCGGGAGGCACATGTCTTATCGTTATTTCACCGTTTTTACCCAACATAATTCACGAATTCTGCTTTTACTCGGCTTTGTTTCTGGTTTACCGCTCGCATTGACTGCCAGCACCCTGCAAGCATGGATGACCGTTGAAGACGTTGATCTTAAAACAATTGGCTTCTTTTCTCTTGTCGGCCAAGCGTATGTTTTCAAGTTTCTTTGGTCCCCTTTTATGGACCGATTTACCCTCCCTTTTCTTGGACGTCGCCGTGGTTGGCTACTTGCTACACAGTTATTACTCATAGCCAGTATTGCTGCAATGGGTTTTCTCCAACCATCCCAACATTTATGGTGGCTGGCCACACTAGCGGTAACCGTTGCTTTCTGCTCTGCATCACAGGATATCGTCTTTGATGCTTATAAAACCGATTTATTAAGTAGCGAAGAACGGGGCGTAGGCGCTGCCGTTTCGGTACTTGGTTATCGGTTAGCCATGTTAGTTTCAGGCGGGTTAGCATTATGGATCGCAGACCGCTATATTGGTTGGCAACATACCTACTGGTTAATGGCTGGATTGATGCTAATTGGCATCTATGCGACATTAAAAGCTAAAGAGCCTGAACTTGACGCTCTGCCGCCCAAAACACTCCAGCAAGCCGCAATAGAACCATTAGCCGATTTTTTTAATCGCAATAATGCATGGCTGATACTACTGTTAATTGTCATGTATAAAATGGGAGATGCCTTTGCTGCTAGCCTAAGTACCCCATTTCTGATCCGTGGTATTGGCTTTGATGCTGGTGAAGTTGGAGTGATCAACAAAACGCTAGGATTAGCAGCAACTATCGTTGGCGCATTATATGGTGGTTATTTGATGCAACAGTGGAATTTATTCCGCTCACTAATGATCTTTGGCATCTTTCAAGCGATTTCCAATATTGGATACTGGCTGTTATCCATTACTGACAAAAATATCTACACTATGGGCAGCGCCGTTTTTCTGGAAAACATCTGTGGCGGGATGGGAACCGCTGCGTTTGTCGCCCTACTGATGGCGTTATGTCATAAATCGTTCTCCGCGACACAATTTGCTTTATTATCTGCTTTATCTGCCGTTGGACGAGTCTATGTCGGCCCAATTGCGGGTTGGTTCGTTGAATTACATGGCTGGCCAAACTTCTATCTATTCTCTATTGCGGCCTCTGTTCCAGGATTATTACTGTTATTTATCTGCCGCCAGACTCTGGTTTATACCCAGCGAACTAACGATTTTATGCCACGTATTGAGTTCAAAAATTTCTATCGTCTAGCGCTTGGCTTACTATCATTAGCAAGTATCTTGCTCACATTTTGGTTACTTATCATCATCACCAATGCTCTTAACTGGACTCATGCGCCTGATCTGGCCGAAACATTACTATTATGGGGAGCACAGATCGGTATCACAAGCATCATTCTCGGTAGCTTTTTAGATTATCTTGCATTAAGAAGGTGCAAATTGGCTTAAAAGGTGAAAATATTAAGCTAATTTATCAAAGGTTGACGATCGTCTGCCTTTGATATCCCTGCCCTCTTTTAAAATATTTAAGTGATAGCGATCACACTTCAAATAGTCATTTGCCAAAAGTGCTATTTTCAAGTGATTATTTGATTGTTCAATATTTATATCTGCGTAGAATCAGACTACCATTTTAAGGGTTATTTAATATAGCTTTAAAACCCAAAACCTCTTTTCATGGATGCGTTAGAGAAATTTATGAGAACAACCATTCTAGCCACTGCTTTATTCACCACCGTCTCAGTCCCAGCTTATGCTGAATATCAAGGGGGCTTTGCTAATATCAGCATGAACTACCTTGACTGGACCAACCATACCACACACAAGTCAGGGCAAACCTCTCATAAAGACGACTTTGCCTATCTGGAACTGGAAGGCGGAGCCGGATTTGACTGGGGTGAATTATACGGGTTCTTTGATCTGGAAAATGCTTTCAACAGTCAGCACGCTGAACCAGGGGATAACCAAAGATACACTTTTAAAACCACCGGTCGCTTTTATCTGGCTGATACTGGTTTCAACCTCTATGGTCATGTTTACGGTACTTACTCGCTCCCAGGTACAGCGCATGGCGGGAACTTCCATGAGGTAAATACCCTCTATGGTATCGGCTACAACACTGATTTCGCCGGTGTCTGGTTTAAACCGTTCGTTGCGCTGCACTATGTTGACCAAACTTTCTACTCCGGTAATAACGGCTATGTCGTTGGTTGGGTTGCGGGTTACGACTTTCAACTCTGGGAAGAAAAATTCAGCATAACTAACTGGAATGAAATAGAACTTAACCGGAATGAACGCTACGGCAACGGTGGACGGAACGGTACCAACGGGGCAATAGCGTTATGGTGGACACCTCACCAATCCTTCACGACCGGTATTCAATATCGATATGCCGATCATAAATTAGGTGAAGACTTCTGGCAGGATGCGATTGTCTACTCCATTAAATATAACTTTTAATTATTGACTTTAATTGTGAGCTGCCAAAAGTGGCTCACAATTAATTTAATTCCTAAATAAAATGACCGCGGGGGAAATTTTTAAAGCAAATTTTTTATTTTTTTCCCTTTGCCTAAAAAATATAAAATGATTTAGTATAAATTCATATTTCCGCACTATTTCGTTACAATTAAATAACCTTTTCAAGCTAACCTCTGATTAATCTTACAGTTGCATGTGATCCCAGTAACATAAAGGGTTAACAACCCCTCAACTAACTATTACAAATGTTTACACTCCAGTAGCCTTACCGTAGAATGCCCGCACTGATGAAACGACAATAGAGCTTTTGTTATTTGGAGTCGTTAGATGAGACTTATGAAATACAATAAAAGTATTGGGATATTGTCAATACTAGCGGCTACTCTTATGCTGAGTGGCTGCGATATGGTATTGATGAATCCTAAAGGCGCTATCGGCGCTGAACAAAAAACGCTGATACTTACGGCTATTGGCCTGATGCTAATCATCGTTATTCCGGTGATCATCATGGCATTCACTTTTGCCCTGCGTTACCGCGAAGCCAACAAAAGTGCTACCTATCACCCTAACTGGGCACACTCAAATAAAATTGAGTTGGTAGTATGGACCGTTCCTATCATTATCATTATTATTTTAGCAACCATTACCTGGAAAACAACCCACGAGCTTGACCCATATAAACCACTGGTCAGTGATGAAAAACCAGTGACTATTGAAGTGATTTCTCTTGATTGGAAATGGCTATTCGTTTACCCGGAGCAAGGTATCGCTACAGTTAACGAAATTGCTTTCCCTGCCGGGGTCCCTATTAACTTCAAAATCACCTCTGATTCTGTGATGAACTCATTCTTCATCCCACAGTTAGGCGGTCAAATCTATGCAATGGCTGGCATGCAGACTAAACTTCACTTAATTGCCGATGAGCCTGGCACTTATAAAGGTTTGTCCAGCAGCTATAGCGGCCACGGCTTCTCCGGCATGAAATTTACTGCTACCGCTACCGCAGATCGTGAAGGTTTTGAACAGTGGGTTCAAAAAGTGAAAGCCTCCTCTAAAACCTTGGATACCATGCAAGCATTTAACGAGTTAGCTAAACAAAGCCAGAACCATCCGGTTGAATACTTCTCAAGCGTTAAGCCTAACCTGTATCAAGACATTATTGCCAAATTTATGGGCAACATGAATATGCATGGCGGCCACGGTGCAACGACAGGTCATAACATGAATATGAGCGAAACCGCTCATGCCGGAGTTGAGGAATAAAGTAATGTTGGGAAAATTAACACTTGATGCAATCCCATTGCATGAGCCCATTGTTATGGTCACTCTTGCAGGGATTCTCTTCGCAGGGCTCGCGATTGTCGGAGCCCTGACCTATTTCCGTAAATGGAAATGGCTGTGGAGCGAGTGGTTAACCAGCGTTGACCACAAAAAAATCGGTATTATGTACATTATCGTGGCACTGGTCATGATGCTCCGCGGCTTTGCCGATGCCATCATGATGCGCGGTCAACAGGCTGTCGCCTCTGCAAGTGAAGCAGGTGGTTTCCTGCCGCCGCATCACTATGATCAGATCTTTACCGCCCACGGCGTCATCATGATTTTCTTCATGGCGACACCGTTTGTTGTCGGCCTGATGAACGTCGTGGTTCCACTACAGATCGGCGCTCGTGACGTGGCATTCCCATTTCTGAACTCACTGAGCTTCTGGTTCTTCGTCGTTGGCGTTGCACTGATTAACATCTCTCTGGGTGTAGGTGAATTCGCTCAAACCGGTTGGTTAGCTTATCCTCCGCTCTCAGGTATAGAATATAGTCCCGGCGTTGGAGTCGATTATTGGATATGGAGTCTTCAGATATCCGGTATCGGCACCTTGCTGACAGGCGTTAACTTCTTTGCGACGATCCTGCGTATGCGTGCTCCTGGCATGTCCATGATGAAAATGCCTGTATTCTCTTGGGCAGCACTCTGTACTAACGTACTGATCATCGCCGCATTCCCGATTCTGACTGTTACCATTGCCCTACTAACCTTTGATCGCTACATGGGTACCCATTTCTTCACCAATGATATGGGCGGTAACATGATGATGTATATCAACCTGATATGGGCTTGGGGTCACCCTGAAGTTTATATTCTGGTGCTGCCAGTCTTTGGTGTTTTCTCTGAAGTGACTGCGACGTTCTCGAAAAAACGACTATTCGGCTACACTTCTCTGGTATGGGCAACCATTGCCATCACCGTATTGTCGTTTATCGTATGGCTGCATCACTTCTTTACGATGGGCTCCGGTGCGAATGTTAACGCCTTCTTCGGTATAGCCACCATGATTATCTCGATTCCGACAGGCGTTAAGATCTTCAACTGGCTGTTCACAATGTATCGAGGCCGTATTGAGTATAAAACACCGATGTTGTGGACTGTTGGCTTCATCGTCACCTTCTCTATCGGTGGTATGACTGGCGTTCTGCTGGCAGTTCCAGGTGCAAACTTCGTTCTGCATAACAGCTTGTTCCTGATTGCACACTTCCATAACGTGATCATCGGTGGTGTTGTCTTCGGTTGTTTCGCTGGTACTGCTTACTGGTTCCCGAAAGCTTTTGGTTTCACACTGAACGAAAAATGGGGTGTCCGCGCATTCTGGTTCTGGATCACCGGCTTCTTTATCGCCTTTATGCCAGTTTACGCGCTCGGCTTTATGGGGATGACCCGTCGTATCAGCCAAGATATCAACCCTGAATTCCATACTCTGCTGGTCGTTTCCGCGATTGGCGTCGCACTGATTGCCGTTGGTATCCTGTGTCAGGTCATTCAATTCTACGTTAGTATCCGTGACCGTGACCAAAACCGTGACCTGACCGGTGATCCTTGGGGCGGACGTACTCTGGAGTGGGCGACATCTTCTCCACCGCCGTTTTATAACTTTGCTGAAGTTCCACATGTTCAAACCCGTGATGCATGGTGGGATATGAAAGAAAAAGGCACAGCTTATAAACGTCCTGCTCAGTATGAAGAAATTCATATGCCTAAAAATGCCGGTGCGGGTGTAATCATTGCTGGCTTCAGCTTGCTATTCGGTTTCGCTATGATTTGGCATATCTGGTGGCTGGTTATCGCAAGCTTTGCAGGCATGATTATCACTTGGATCGCGAAAAGCTTTGATGAAGATGTTGATTACTACGTACCCGTTGCTGAAGTTGAGCAAATCGAGAATCAACACCATGAACAAATTAGCAAGGCAGGTCTGAACCATGTCAACTGAAACTATGACTAACCACAATCATGCCCACGAGCATCACGGGCACCACGATGCGGGAGCCACTAAAGTATTCGGTTTCTGGATCTATTTGATGAGTGACTGTATTTTGTTCGCATGTCTATTTGCGACTTATGCAGTACTCGTTAACGGAACCGCGGGCGGCTCATCTGGCAAAGAACTTTTCGACCTCTCTTTCGTATTGGTCGAAACTTTCCTACTGCTATTCAGTAGTATCACTTATGGCTTTGCCATGTTAGGCATGAATAAAGGAAAAGTCGGCCAGGTTAACGCCTGGCTTGCCATGACTTTTCTGTTTGGCCTTGGCTTCGTGGCGATGGAATTGTATGAATTCCATCACTTGATTATTGACGGCCACGGCCCTGACCGCAGTGCATTCTTGTCTGGATTCTTCGCATTGGTTGCTACTCACGGTATCCACGTTACCTGTGGTCTGGTCTGGATTATCATTATGATAATCCAAGTAACCCGCCGCGGTTTAACTGATGTCAATAAAACCCGTCTGAACTGCCTGAGCTTGTTCTGGCACTTCTTGGATGTGGTATGGATCTGTGTATTTACCGTTGTTTATCTGTTAGGAGCTATGTAATGAGTCATTCCAATACCGCTCATACTGGAGCTAGCCACGGTAGCCTGAAGTCTTATCTGATCGGCTTTATTCTTTCAGTAATCCTGACAGTGATTCCGTTCTGGATGGTAATGGATGGTTCTGCCTCCCATACGACTATCCTGACAACAGTAGTCGCTCTGGCTGTGGTGCAGATTATTGTTCATTTTATCTACTTCCTGCACATGAACACTTCGTCAGAAGAGCGCTGGAACTTAGTAGCATTGCTGTTCACCATTTTAATTATCGGTATTGTTGTTGTTGGCTCACTATGGATTATGTACAACCTCAACATTAATATGATGGTTGATTAAAGAGCTGCATATATGATTAAGCAATACCTGCAAGTAACTAAACCAGGAATTATTTTCGGCAATTTAATTTCTGTGATCGGTGGTTTTCTACTCGCCTCGAAAGGGGTGATTGATTACCCTTTGTTCATCTCGACTCTGCTCGGCGTTTCATTAGTCGTGGCTTCTGGTTGTGTATTTAACAATTACATTGACCGTGACATTGATCGGATCATGGAAAGAACAAAAAACCGTGTCCTTGTAAAAGGACTTATTGATCCGAAAATCAGCCTGATTTATGCATCAATACTGGGTATTGCTGGCATAGTGCTGCTCTATGCAGCAGCCAATGCTTTAGCAATGCAATTAGCGATTATCGGTTTTGTTGTCTATGTAGGGGTTTACAGCCTCTATATGAAAAGGAAATCTGTTTATGGCACGTTGATCGGCAGTTTGTCCGGTGCTGCACCTCCGGTTATCGGTTACTGCGCAGTGACTGGTCAGTTTGATACGGGCGCGTTGATCCTGTTACTGATTTTCAGCCTGTGGCAAATGCCGCACTCCTATGCTATTGCTATTTTTCGCTTCAAAGATTACCAGGCAGCCAACATTCCTGTACTGCCCGTGATTAAAGGCATATCTGTGGCGAAAAACCACATTATCCTTTATATCCTGGCATTTATGATTGCAACCCTTATGTTAGCCATCAGCGGTTACGCTGGTTATAAATATTTGGTTGTTGCAGCAGCAGTAAGCGTCTGGTGGCTAGGAATGGCGTTATCCGGTTACAAAACTGATAATGACCGCATTTGGGCCCGTAAATTATTTATATTTTCCATTGTGGCAATCACTTCCCTGAGTGTCATGATGTCTATTGACCCGCATGTGCCCTCAGAAGCCTTCCTAACTTACGTCCGGTAATTTTCCCTGATGGCAGTGGCTACCCCTCTGCCATCAGTTTCCTTCCGGCTTATTTATCCCTTCTCCTTAATACTTCAATATTATTAATTCAATTAACTATTTACCCCTTATTGAAAACCTATCTACAATGACGCATCAAAATATTTCGAGGTAATCATGAACGATAATAAAATGACGCCACTGGAGCTTCGGGCGACATGGGGCCTAGGTTCAGTTTTTTCTCTACGAATGCTAGGCATGTTCATGGTTCTTCCTGTATTAACAACCTATGGCCTTCATCTAAAAGATGCCACTGAAACACTTATTGGCATCGCCATTGGCATTTATGGTTTAACCCAGGCAATTTTCCAGATCCCTGTCGGCCTGCTTTCTGACAAAATTGGTCGTAAGCCCTTAATTGTTGGCGGGCTACTGCTATTCATTTTTGGCAGTATTATTGCTGCTCTCAGTGATTCCATTTGGGGCATAATAATTGGGAGAGCGTTACAAGGCGCTGGAGCGATATCTGCTGCAATTATGGCGCTACTTTCTGATTTAACCCGTGAACAAAATCGAACTAAAGCGATGGCTTTTATTGGCATTAGCTTCGGAATAACTTTCGCCATAGCCATTGTACTCGGCCCAATTCTTACACACGCCATTGGATTAAATGGCCTATTTTGGGGAATTACCATTCTGGCCGGTAGCGGTATTCTGATAACATTATTTGCTGTTCCTTCCACAGATAAACACATTCTTAACCGTGAATCAGGCATTGCTCGTCACAGTTTTAGTAAGGTTCTGGATGATAGCCAATTGCTGAAACTTAACTTTGGCATTTTCAGTTTGCACACTTTGCTAATGGCAAGTTTTGTCGCCCTTCCCTTGGTGATGCAACAAGCAGGATTCCCTACCCAACAACATTGGAAGGTTTACCTGATCACTATGCTAGTTTCATTCTTATCTGTTTTACCTTTCATTATTTACGCAGAAAAAAAGCGCCGCATGAAACAAGTGTTTTCACTGTGTATCACTATGTTGCTGATTGCTGAAATTGTATTGTGGGCGGCGGGACATCACTTATGGGTAATTTTTATCGGCATACAAATTTTCTTTATTGCTTTCAATGTAATGGAAGCTCTCCTGCCATCACTTATCAGTAAAGAAGCACCCGCGGGTTATAAAGGTACAGCAATGGGTATCTACTCCACCAGCCAATTTTTAGGTGTCGCTTTAGGGGGCGGCCTTGGTGGTTGGTTATATGAATTAAAAGGAGCGCCGTTGGTATTTATGGCAGGTATCGTTCTGACAATCATTTGGCTCATTATCAGCACAACAATGAAACAACCTCCTTATGTCAGCAGCATCAGAATTTCTCTACCAGAAAACATAGTAAATAAAGCATTACTGGAACAAAAAATTCTTGTTCAACCCGGCGTTTGTGACGTCGTTATTGTGCCGGAAGAGCATAGCGCTTACATAAAAGTAGATACTAAGTTGACAAGCAGAGCGCAACTCGAACAATTGATCGCGAATAATAATGACACGATAGATTAAGTATCAAACCAGATAACCCCTACTCACTCCGATTCGACATTAAGGCAAACTGGGAGTAGGATTCCTGGTCCGGAATACCCACTCCACATTAGACTAGATATATCAATTTATTTGGCTGAAAATCAATCCCGGAAATTCGTAAACTGGAATGGCTGTCCCAGTTCTGCGCCGCGAACCAATGCCATAACACTTTGCAAATCATCACGAGCTTTACCTGTTACTCGCACCTGCTCACCCTGAATCTGTGCCTGCACTTTCAGCTTACTATCTTTAATTAATTTCACGATCTTTTTCGCCGTAGGAGTATCTATTCCTTGCGTCAAAGTCGCTTCAACGCTGTAAGTCTTACCACTGTGCAACATATCATCAGGGATATTCAATGCAGCACCATCGATACCACGTTTAGCCAGCTTTTCACGTATAATATCAACCAACTGATTTACCTGAAAATCTGACTCACTGGCAATCTTAATAGATTCATTTTTTTCATTTAATTCGAAACTGGCGTTGACATTACGGAAATCCCAACGGCTAGCAAGCTCGCGCTGCGCATTTTCTACCGCGTTGCGAACTTCATGCATATCAATTTCTGAAACAATATCGAAAGATGGCATTATCCATGACCTCCTGATAATCAATAAGTTGGCATGATAACCGCTTTCCATTGCCAGCAAAAGCTCTATACTTGGATTAGCGGGATCTTATTATTTCTATTCATTATCATAATAGCGTCTCTCCCGGAGGATCGTATGAAGATAACCGTTCTTGGCTGCGGCGCTATAGGAAAACTGTGGCTGGCAGCATTATCACAACAAAAACATCAAGTACAAGGTTGGCTAAAAAGTTCCCGGTCTTATTTATCTGTTCATATTGATGAAATGAACGGGGAAGTATTCAACCAGACAATCCCAACTAATAACAGCGACCATCTTGCTAATAGCGAATTACTGATTGTCTGTCTGAAAGCATGGCAAGTCGCTGATGCAGTGAATAATTTACTCCCTAAGCTTTCACCTAATTGCCCAATTTTATTACTACACAACGGCATGGGTACCCAAGAAGAACTATTATCAGCGCCTAATCCAATACTTCTTGGCGTCACGACACATGGCGCATATCAGGATGACCAACAGGTTTATCATACCGCTTCCGGGCTAACCCATATTGGCTCAGCAACGTCAAATGCAACTGGGCTTAGCTCTCTGGCTAATGTATTACACCGATCTTTGCCAGATGTTGCATGGCATAACGAAATTCACTCTATTAGTTGGCTGAAACTTGCTGCTAACTGTGTCGTAAACCCGCTGACTGCACTTTATGAATGCCGGAATGGAGATTTGCTTCGCTACCCGGAACAATTGAATATTTTGTGCGAAGAAATTATTCAGGTTATGCAACGAGAAAACATACATACCACTATCGATAACCTGATTGCCTATGTCTACGATGTGATTAAGCTTACCGCAAAAAATTACTCTTCCATGTTGCAGGATGTCCGCGCAAAACGTCGCACTGAAATTGACTATATCACCGGTTATTTATTACTCCGGGCCCGTGCACATGGCCTGGCAGCCCCTGAAAATACCCGTATCTATAACCTAGTTAAACATAAGGAAAGATGATTATGAACCCTTCAACACTCATCTGCCTGGCTCACGGTAGTGAAGAAACAGAAGCCGTTACAACTATTGATTTACTGGTACGTGCTGGCATCAGTGTTACGATCGCCAGCACCGCCAGCGATGGAGAACTGGTTTTAACTTGCTCCAGAGGTGTAAAATTGGTTGCTGATGTGCCTCTGGAAAAAGTTATTGATGAATCTTTCGATGCCATCATCTTACCCGGCGGTATGCAAGGCGCCGAGTGTTTCCGTGATAACCCACTCGTTATCGAAAAAATCCGCAAGGCACATTATCAAGGGAAAATTATTGCTGCAATTTGTGCCGTACCTGCTATCGTACTTGAACACCATAATTTATTCCCTACTGGCAAAATGACCGGTTACCCCGATTTGCAAGACAAAATTTCGTCCGATAAATGGATTGATTGCAGAGTCTGTTTTGATGATCACGTCAATCTATTGACCAGTCAGGGGCCAGCGACAGCTTTCGATTTCGCATTAAAACTCATCGAATTATTAAAAGGACGAGAAACGGCAGCAGAGGTGGCGGCTCAACTCATATTGCCACTCGGTGTATATTCTTATCAGGACTGAAAAAATAGCCAAAAGCATCTTACTTTATACGATTCGGGGTTCACGTAATAGGAACCCCGAAATGTATAATTAAAGCAATTAAGGACGATAAACTTTCACGTTATCAAAACCCTGCTCAGATAAATAGAGTGCCTGCAAACGACTCATTACTCCACGTTCACAATAAAGCAGATAAGTCTTCTCCTTTGGCAAATCACCAAACTGGCTACTCAACTTATAGAATGGCAATGATTTGATTTCCACACCATTTAATTGCAATGGCCGATCATCTTGTTCATCAGGCGAACGAATATCCAATAACACATCCGTTGGAGCGAACGCTGTCACCGTTTCAATTTCAACTACTTGTTCATTGCTTTGTTCTGCGATCTGGCGAATATCAATATTCTGGGCTTCACCGACAACTTTTTCCAAAATATTAAAATCGAAATTGGCCTCTTCTGCTTCAATTTTAGCTTTAACGGCTTTTACTGTCGGGCTTTTGGAAATAACACCACAGAATTCAGGCATTGTACGGGCAAAATCCTCAGTGCCAATTTCACGTGCCAACCTGATAATGCGCTCTTTATCATGAGAAATCAGCGGCCGCAGAATCAATGTATCCGATGCATTATCAATTAAACGCAAATTAGTGAGTGTCTGGCTGGAAACTTGCCCCAAAGCCTCACCGGTAACAATCGCCTGTACGCCATAACGCTCTGCAACTTTAGATGCCGCTCTTACCATCATCCGTTTAAGCACCACCCCCATTTGGCCGTCATCAATTTTTTCCAAAATTTCAGCGACAACAGGTTCAAAATCCACCGCAACGAAACGGACTTTATGGGAACTGCCAAAACGATTCCAAAGATAATGAGCAACCTGCTTCACGCCAATTTCATGAGCAGAACCGCCAAGATTGAAAAAGCAATAGTGAACACGGCAGCCACGACGCATTAGCATATAGCTGGAAACACCAGAATCAAAACCCCCGGAAATTAGAGATAATACATCTTCCTGCGTTCCGATAGGAAAACCACCAATCCCCTCATAACGGGCTTTTACCAGAATCAGTACATCCTGATCAATTTCCAGATTAACAGTCACATCAGGATGATTAAGTTTTACCTTCGCGGATTCAATATGCTGGTTTAAACCGCCACCGACATAACGTTCTACTTCATTGGAAGTAAATGCATGTTTACCACGGCGCTTTACCCGAACACAAAATGTCTTATTGTGGAGCGATTCGCCATAAGCTTCATAAGCTTGTTCAAAGATATGATGCATGTCACGAAACTCACGCTCCTCTACTTGCAGAATATGATGAATGCCGGGGATACGTGTCAGCGCATCACAAATTTGAGCGCCAAGGTTTTCATCTTTAGTACGAACTTCGATATTATCCCAATGGCGAACCACTGCAATATTATCTCCTAACGTCTTAAGCACATTGCGAATATTACTGGCAAGAATTTTAATAAAGCGCAAACGAACAGTTTGGCTCTTGATCGTGATTTCCGGGAATAATTTAATAATAAACTTCATAGTGAGTTATAGTAGTGGTTAGGCGTTTTGATAAATAAACCTGACAGTATGCCCGGTCGTCAAATCAGGCTGCGCAGTATAACACTATCTCGTTGGTATAGCGCGTAGAAAAAGCAAAATCAGTTAAGGATTTGTTTGCACCAGCATAATAAGATAGTCTGCAACCCTTAGGCGAACTCTGTAAATAGTAAAAAATTATGCCAAAGAAAAATGCAATATCAGCAAGTACAAACAGTACGCCAGAAACTGCACCGGCAATGACATTTGAAAGCTCATTAAAAGAGCTGGAACAAATCGTCGCCCGGCTGGAATCAGGCGAACTGGCACTGGAAGAAGCCCTAAGCGAGTTTGAGCGTGGCATTCAATTAGCCCGCCAAGGACAACAGACTTTACAGCAAGCAGAACAGCGAGTGCAAATTCTGCTTAACGATGACCCCCAATCTCCACTGAGTCACTTCTCCCCGGATACTGAATAAGCCTATGTCTGAACAAAATTCAACCCAATTTAAAGAACAGCTTAAAATCTGTCAACAACGAGTCAATAACGTTCTGATAAGCACACTATCTTCACTGGCATTTGCAGACAGCCCACTAGTTCACGCGATGCAACATGGTACTTTACTTGGTGGTAAACGCCTGCGCCCATTTTTGGTCTATGCAGTCGGTGAAATGTTTGGATTATCCGCAGATAATCTGGACGCGCCGGCAGCGGCCGTTGAATGTATTCACGCCTATTCATTAATACATGACGACCTACCTGCGATGGATAACGATGATTTACGCCGTGGACAACCGACCTGCCACATAAAATTTGGTGAAGCTCACGCAATTCTGGCGGGAGATGCATTACAAGCTCTGGCGTTTGAAATCCTATCTAAAAGAGAAATGCCGGATGTTACAACAGCAGATCGCCTCGCAATGCTTGCTGAATTGGCAACCGCCAGTGGCATAGCCGGTATGTGCGGCGGCCAAGCCCTGGACTTGGCCGCGGAAAGCAAACACATTGATCTCCATATGCTGGAGCAAATTCATCGCCATAAAACGGGGGCGCTTATTCGTTCCGCCGTCAGAATGGGCGCATATAGTGCCGGTCAACGTGGTCATGATGCCCTGCCTGAATTGGATCAATATGCCCAAGCGATTGGTCTCGCATTCCAAGTTCATGACGATATTCTTGATGTCATTGGCGATACCGAAATGATAGGAAAACGCCAAGGCAGCGACCAACAGTTAAGAAAAAGCACCTACCCTGCATTACTGGGGTTAGAACAAGCACAGAAAAAAGCATACGAACTGTATCAAGAAGCCTTAAAAGCCCTGAGCAAACTGGAAGATAAATCCTATAACACAACAATGCTGCGCGCACTTGCCAGCTTTATTATTGAACGTAACAATTAAGGTCTGCCGGTAAACTCACCCACTGGCAGCGCTATTTAAATAAACACTTCTTAACGAGCATCAAATGAGCATTGATATAGCCAAATACCCCACATTGGCATTAGCGGAAAACCCTGAAGAACTTCGTATGTTACCAAAAGAGAGCTTGCCGAAGTTATGTGATGAACTTCGGCAATTCCTGCTAAACAGTGTCAGTCGCTCTAGTGGTCATTTTGCCTCCGGTCTTGGTACCGTTGAGCTGACTGTGGCGCTGCATTATGTCTACAAAACGCCTTTCGACAAATTGGTATGGGACGTCGGCCATCAGGCTTATCCTCACAAAATCCTGACAGGACGCCGAGATCGTATTGATACGATTCGTCAAAAAAATGGGCTTCACCCTTTCCCGTGGAGAGATGAAAGTGAATACGACACTTTATGTGTTGGTCACTCATCAACCTCTATCAGTGCGGGATTAGGTATGGCAATTGCCGCTCAACGCGAAGGCAAAGGCCGTCGTACAGTTTGTGTTATCGGTGATGGCGCAATAACAGCAGGTATGGCTTTTGAAGCAATGAACCATGCCGGGGATATCGACCCGGATATGTTAGTCATTCTTAACGACAACGAAATGTCTATCTCAGAGAATGTTGGCGCGTTAAATAACCATCTGGCTCAGCTTCTTTCCGGTAAACTCTACACCACATTGCGGGAAGGCGGGAAAAAAGTCTTTTCCAACCTGCCGCCGATTAAAGAGCTACTGAAAAAAACTGAAGAACATATTAAAGGCATGGTCGTTCCCGGCACGCTATTTGAAGAGCTGGGTTTTAATTATATTGGCCCCATTGACGGACATGATGTACTGACATTGACCCAAACGCTGAAAAATATGCGTGAACTGAAAGGGCCACAGCTACTGCACATCATGACCAAAAAGGGTCGTGGCTATGCACCTGCCGAAAAAGATCCTATCAGTTGGCATGCGGTACCTAAATTTGATCCGACCACTGGCGCATTACCTAAAAGCTCAGATAACCGCCCTACTTTCTCCAAAATCTTTGGAGACTGGTTATGCGAAGAGGCCGCTACCGACAAAAAACTGATGGCAATCACACCGGCCATGCGTGAAGGCTCTGGTATGGTGCGTTTTTCCCGCGAATATCCTGATCAATACTTTGATGTCGCCATTGCAGAGCAACATGCCGTGACTTTTGCCGCTGGCTTGGCGATTGGTGGTTACAAGCCGATTGTCGCCATCTATTCAACATTCCTCCAACGTGCTTATGACCAGGTTATTCATGATGTCGCCATTCAGAATCTACCTGTTTTATTTGCAATAGATCGCGGCGGTATCGTGGGTGCTGATGGTCAGACACATCAAGGCGCTTTTGATCTCTCATTCCTCCGTTGCATCCCCAACATGGTCATTATGGCGCCCAGTGATGAGAACGAATGCCGCCAGATGCTACACACTGGCTATCATTATCAGCAAGGTCCAGTAGCCGTGCGCTATCCACGAGGAACCGGAACGGGGGCGGAACGACAACCATTTGAACAATTGCCAATTGGCAAAGGTATTATTCGCCGTCAGGGTAAGAAAGTAGCAATCCTGAATTTTGGTACTCTATTACCCGATGCAATAACCGCGGCAGAATCACTGGATGCAACTGTTGTCGATATGCGCTTTATTAAACCACTGGATAAAGAATTGGTATTAGACATGGCCGATAACCATGATTTATTGGTCACGTTGGAAGAAAATGCCATTATGGGCGGCGCTGGAAGTGGCGTTAATGAACTATTAATGCAGGAAGGCCGACTGGTGCAGATTCTGAATATTGGCTTGCCTGACCAATTTATACCACAAGGTAGCCAGGAAGAAATCAGAGCGGATTTAGGACTTGATGCCGCAGGTATTCAGAATAGCATCAATAAAAGGCTATTTTCCTGAGTGTATAAGGGTAATAGGGTATTTATCCTATTATCCTATTATCC
>NZ_JAZGJN010000282.1:0-84613 GCF_038085095.1 Photorhabdus sp. P32
ACAGGAGAATGTCAGTGCTGGCGCCGGCTTCACCTATGGCTCTATGAGTGGTTCGGCGAGTGTAAATGCCAGCCGTGACAAGATGCACAGCAAGTTCGAATCGGTGAAAGAACAGACGGGTATTTTTGCGGGCAAAGGCGGGTTTGATATCAGGGTAGGTGAGCATACCCAGCTTGATGGCGCAGTCATTGGCAGTACGGCAGACAAAGACCGGAACCGTCTGGAGACGGGGACGTTGGGCTTTAGTGACATCCGGAACAAGGCGGAATACAAGACCGAACATCAAAGTGTTGGCATGAGTACAGGCGGTGCGGTTGGCAGCCAGCTGGTTTCTAATCTGTCATCGAATATGCTGTCCGGCGCCAACCACAGTGACAGTAAATCGTCTACCACTCATGCTGCGGTGAGTGACGGTACGATTACGGTGCGTGATGCGGATAAACAGAAACAGGATATAGCGGGCCTCAGCCGTGATACAGAAAACGCGGCGAATGGTCTGACCCCGATTTTTGACAAGGAAAAAGAACAGCGGCGTCTGGCCCAGGCGCAGGCTATTGCAAATATTGGTATACAAGTGATGGATATCTATAATACGCAGGAAGCCATCACTGCAACGAAAAAAGCTACGGAAGCATTGAAAGACCCGGAAAGGCAGCAGGCGCTGAAACAGCAAGCGGAGGCGCAGTTAAAGCAGGAAAACGGTATTGTCACAGCGGAAACCATTGCGGACAGGGCGTATAAGATAGCCTATGACGGCGCCATTAAAGGGCAGGGAGCGGATATTGGTGGCAACCGTCGTCAGGCGGTAACCGCGGTAGTTGCGGCTCTTCAAGGTTTAGCGGGTGGCGATATTAAGGCCGCGATAGCCAGCGGAGCGGCCCCTTATCTGTCGAATGCGGTGAAAAAGGTGACCTACGGAGATAAGGCATATGAGCAATTAACTCCGGAGGAAAAAGCGACAAACGTGGTGGCGCATGCGATTCTGGGCGGGGTGATAGCCGAGCTGAAAGGGGGTTCAGCTATTGCAGGGTCGGTGGGGGCTGCGGGTGGCGAGCTGGCGGCCTCAGTTATCGCTGGAGCGCTTTACCCGGATAAGAAATTGAGCGAATTGACAGCGGATGAGAAGGAAAAAATCAGTCATTTATCTACGCTGGCAGGAGGGATAGCGGCAGGGCTGGTGACGGATTCGACAGCGGGCGGCGTTGATGGAGCGCAGACGGCGAAGAATGCGGTTGAGAATAACTTTTTGACCGCGAAGCAAATCGATGACTTTGTGGCGAAAGCAAAAGGGTGTGAGGCGCGTGGCGACTGCAATCAAATCGTGAAAGAAATGGAAGATTTGAGTCTGAAGCAGCGCAACGAGTTGATTGCGACCTGTGCTTCAGATCCGGCGGCTTGTAAAGAAAAATACGGTGAACTCCCTGCCAATAGTATGTTAGTCCGTCAGGCCGTTGATAAGGCACTGGGTGAAGATATTCCATGGAGCATGAAGAATGATCTGTCTGTTTTGCTGATGCAGCAAATGGATGAATCAGGGATTGTGAACAGTACGGAATTTGCGCAGAAACTTGAGAAACAGTTTGGTCTGGATAAGCAGCGTGCGGAAATTTTGGCGGGTGCGGCAATGTCTGCTATGACTGGCGGCATGGGCAGCAAAGGAAGTAAGCCATCATCTTCAAACGTAGTAAAGGATAATAAAGGTGCTAACACATCCACAGGCCAGCAGGTTAATGCTGGAAATAGTGAGGTGAAAACACCACAAAATCAAACAGGGAAAACGACTAATCACTTAATTCCAGAAAGTTTTGTTGCCGATGTAACTAAACATAATACCCAATTAGGCGTTGTTAATCGTAAGATGGGAACAATTTCTGGAGCTCACAAGCAGGATGCGTTCTTAGAGTCTGTTGAAATGACGGGTGGGAAAATTAACCACAAAATTACCGATAAACGTTATCCGGGATTAATCGAGTACAAATATCAAATTCCTGCAATAAATGGACGAGGTCAACAAATAGGCTTTAAAAAGGAAACGGTTAAAACAACTTATGATCCTAAGGTGTTATCCGATACCAAAATTGCTGATATGTCTAATAAGGCAGCTAAGCAAGCAGAAAATTATTTTAGGGATAATCCTAATCATAGACAGTATTCCGCAAAAGTTGATGGATATTGGTTTCAAGTAACCAGAGATGCTAAGACAGGGCAAGTTAATAATGCATTTATTACTATGCCCGCGAGGACTTCTAAATGAGTGATCAACACATAAATTGGTTAAAAAATATCGAACATTACCTTGTTCAAAATGAGGGTAGGGATTTATATGAAGTTCTTTATGAATCTTTATATAACAACAAAATTTCCTTTATGAACTTTTTGCTCAATGCCAGCAAGGGGTATGGTTTTTCTCCATCTGAAGGATTTGGTTACTCTTTGGATCAGGATTGGGATATTCCTGAGGATTTTGATTACGTCACCTTTTTCTTGGGGGAATTTGAAAGTTCAGAAATTACGCCAAATCAATTTGTGATGCTGATGCAGTATATATCTGATGCTTATATCACTGCCTTTCCTGACAGTAAAGAAACGGTAGAAAGACATATGAAAGCACTGACAGAGCGTTATGCTTAGCACTGTACCCTGTTGAGAACGTAAAAACGATCCCAGCCCAAGAGCTGGGATCTTCCTTTTAACCGTCAACTGTTCTCAACAAGCCGGATGATCAACAGCCCGTGTTCAATGCTGACCTGCACCGGCTGCCCGGTGGCAAATCCCGCTTCTTGCAACCAGTTTGGCGGGTGGCGATATTAAGGCCGCGATAGCCAGCGGAGCGGCCCCTTATCTGTCGAATGCGGTGAAAAAGGTGACCTACGGAGATAAGGCATATGAGCAATTAACTCCGGAGGAAAAAGCGACAAACGTGGTGGCGCATGCGATTCTGGGCGGGGTGATAGCTGAGCTGAAAGGGGGTTCAGCTATTGCAGGGTCGGTGGGGGCTGCGGGTGGCGAGCTGGCGGCCTCAGTTATCGCCGGAGCGCTTTACCCGGATAAGAAATTGAACGAATTGATAGCGGATGAGAAGGAAAAAATCAGTAATTTGTCTACGCTGGCAGGAGGGATAGCGGCAGGGCTGGTGACGGATTCGACAGCGGGCGGCGTTGATGGAGCGCAGACGGCGAAGAATGCGATTGAGAATAACTACTTGCACGAAGATGAAAGCCGCAGTTTTGATAAAGAACTGGCCGAGTGTAAGTCTAAAGGAGGGGATTGCGGTGCTGTCATTCAGAAGTATCTGGACACCAGCAATAAGAATAGCGCCGAATTAGAGGAAAAATGCAAAGGAGGGGGTATTACCTGCGTGACTTATGAAGAAATTATTCAAGCAAATACGAATGTTGCGCTTGATGAGGGATCGTTACAAATTCGATTGTCAGAGAAATTAAAAGATCCCGACGCCATCAAGATAGTGCAGTATTTGAATGGTAAGGATTTGCAGTTTTTGAAGGATAATATTACCACTTCTGACAGAGTTGCCGCTGTCGCCTTAGATCCAACTTCATGGCCTGTAATGGTCTTTGGTGCAAAGGCGATGATTCAGGGAGCAAAAGGCAAAGAACAGTTACTTGCAGCAGGGATCACCAGTGGTATGAATGCGGCTATTCAATATGGTACGACGAAAGAAGTAAAACTCTCTGATTTGATTGGTGCAGGTGTTGTTGGCGCCATTACTGCTGGAAAAGGTTACAACCCCACTGTAACGTGGAATGCAATAGGTGGTTACTACACTGCGGAAATTAAAGGGGATGATCCGTTCTTAAATGCGATATTGAGTAAAGGAGGTGCCAGTGCAGGTTACACGGCTGGTAATGTTCTGAAAATTCCAATGGAGAAGATTTTCAATCCAATATCGAAACAACTTGAATGGGAACCAATCGGGATTTGGACAATTACAAAGCCTGCGAGACAAAGTTCAGTCCCATCAGTGGCTGGTAACGTTGGTGATTCAGCCGTATCAGGTTGGTTCAACTCTACTGTTGGGGGAGCAGTACAAGAAGGAAAACAGCAACAAGATGAAAAAAAATAAAATGAAATCAATAGTGATTATGTGTTATCTATCATTTTCTTTTTTCTTGGCTGTTTTCTTGCTGAGTGTTATCTCACAAGCTTTCAGTTTATGGTTTATAGACAAAGCCGATATTTTTTGTTCCATCAAAGACAATATAGGGGTTCATTTGCAAATTGGAGCAGCAGGTGCTTTAGCTGGGTTTTTACTTTGGCTATTTGATATGTATTAGTGAGAAAAATCCCAGCCAAAGTGCTAGGATTTTCCCTTTAACCCTCCGCTGTTCTCAACGAGCCGGATAATCAACGGCCCGTGTTCAATGCTGAAATACGCAGGAAGCCATCACTGCAACGAAAAAAGCTACGGAAGCATTGAAAGACCCGGAAAGGCAGCAGGCGCTGAAACAGCAAGCGGAGGCTCAGTTAAAGCAGGAAAACGGTATTGTCACAGTGGAAGCCATTGCGGACAGGGCGTATAAGATAGCTTATGACGGCGCCATCAAAGGGCAGGGGGCGGATATTGGTGGCAATCGTCGTCAGGCACCGCGGTGGTTGCGGCGCTTCAGGGTTTGGCGGGTGGCGATATTAAGGCCGCGATAGCCGGCAGAGCGGCCCCTTATCTGTCGAATGCGGTGAAAAAGGTGATCTACGGAGATAAGGCATATGAGCAATTAACTCCGGAGGAAAAAGCGACAAACGTGGTGGCGTATGCGATTCTGGGCGGGGTGATAGCCGAGCTGAAAGGGAGGTGTACAAGGAAGGTGCTACACCGGATCAGCTATCCGAAGAGCTGGCGAGGCAAGCCCGGGGAACCCATCCCGAAGGTCAAGATCCAGCCAGAGGGCTGATTGTGGCGTGGGGGAACTTCTTCGGTGTCCCGTTGGATGTGGTGATGTCCAATGAGAAAATGACGCCGGAGAAAGCCGCTGAAATTGTGTCCAGTGGCATCCCGACCAGTGAAGCGAAGGTGATGCAATATGTGGCGGCTAAAGCATTCTTGGCGCTGGCTAAAAATCCTGTTTCGGGTAGCAAAGCAGAAGGTTCATCACCACAATGGAAAGTAGGAGAAGGGAAATTCAGTCTGAAGGATCAGGGTACGGTGACGAATGTTGAGCATCCGGTTGGTAAGTTTGATGGGAAGCCACTACCTAATGGAAAAGAAAACATTGCAAGTGACAAGACAATCAAGAATGACGTATTAGAGCATCAAAGGGTTGGGAGTGGCGAGAAAGGAACTGGTAGTGGAAATAAAGTAGATCAACTACCTAATAAAACTGTTGTTGATATTGATGGGAGAGAAATATCTGTTTATCCAAATAGGAGTAAGCCAACAGCGACACAAGAATTTCCTTCAGTAGCTAAGGCTCATGGTTTCAATGATATTGTTGACAATTATGCTGGCTTAGCAACACAAACGAAATTGAAAAATGGAGCCACTCTTTATCAATTGCCAGGAAAATTAAATGGGGTTGAAGGACGATTTGAGTGGATAGTAGATCCAAAATTAGGTGGTGTAAACCATAGAATGTTTGTTACTGGCGGAACAGTGAATGGAGTGCCATCAAAACCATGATGAATGATATGTACTTGTTAGCTAAAAAAATGGAATTACTTGATTGGGGAATGATTTTTCTTGGAGCCAAGGGAAATCCTGTTGGTCGTTTATCTGCTCCTAATATAAGTGAGTTTGCATGTAATGAATTAACAAAACTTGATCTGTCTGATTCAATTCTGGTCGAGGTGTCTGAAGCTGCATTTTGCACAGAAATCAATCGTGAAGTGATCGATAGCTTAGAAGTCATATGTGATAAAAAAAATATAAATATACAGTTATCAGAAAGGAAATGGAGATATGTCGCTTTATATATCCTATTACTCAATGAATTGCCTGATGATTATGTATATGGTCTTCTCAAATTAAACGAGTTTTGGAACCTTTGGGGAGATAGTGTTGATTCACCAAATATAGTCCAGGGTGTTGGTAATAATCTTTCACCGACAGAGTACTATTCGGAAGAGAATTACCACCTATTGATAGAAAAGCATCGTAACTGGTTAGATAGAGAGATTAAGCAATTGCAATAGAGTTGATACAGATCCCAACCTTAGAGAAGTAACCCCAAAAAGTTGGACAGGTTATACTAGCATTAATAATGTTTGAGTTGGGAGCTCTACCGGACTCAGCCCACTTAATTTTAAGCGAATTTTTTGGAAGGCAGTTTATTTTCAACGAGGTTTGTCAGCAATTTGGACAGAAGGGGCATGCCGCCCCTTCTATTATTTCTCGTGCTACCTTAGGACAGTGATGGCACCAGTGCCGTCTCAGAAGCCTGACGGATTTGCGACAGATGTTCGCTGGCGCCGCCGGTATCAGGGAACGAAGCCATAGCCCCGCTTAGCTTGGCTAGGTTCGGCTTCTCCGCACCCGGAACAGCGTCAACTGCACGGGTCGCCATGACGGGGTGCTTGCTAGCCCAGGACAGATCCACCAGTCTCCTTTTAGTGTAACCCCGTAGGGTAAAGTTCTTGACCAGATGGTCCACACTGACCGCTGAAGAAGCACCTGCCAGCTCTATCTCCAGATGCCGATGGGCCATAGGTTGGCTGCCAAATACCTGACGCACTACTAAGGCCGTTCCATTGTTGGAGTCGGTCAACATCAAGTCGTCATCGTGGCGATTCACCAGGATATTTTCTGGATCAGCCAATGGTAGGATCAAGCTGTCTAGGGCTTGGCCCCGGTCGTCGTTGTCAATGATTATCGTATGGTAATGGGACCACATCGCTTGGCTGAGGCGGTAGGTATCGTTATCGGCTCCGCCATGCAGCACCACGCTGTCGACACCGGCAATGATTGGTGGAGTCAATTCGTCTTTGCTGCCGCCTGCACCTCCGCCTTGAAGCAGAAGGGAAGAACCGACGCGTTCCACTCCCGTAAACTTGTTAAGTATTTGCGCGCTGCCGTCTTTGATCTGATACAGCGCCTGGCTCGTCGGGCTATACACATATGCCGCCTTCTCGTCTGGGGCGATCCCTACGAAGCGCAGATTATTCGAGACAGGGATTCCATTACCCGAAAATATCTGACCGCTACCGATATCGAACCAGCCTAGCTCTTGGTTGTCCTGCAAAGTCAGAGCCCCTTTGGTTTGCCACTGGTTGGCGAGTTTGGTGAGCGCCTGTGGCAGTTGAGCCAAGTTGTCCTGCTGCCAGCCTTTGTCAACACCAACTAACTGCAATTCGTCATTGTTGGTTCGCAGCAAGATCTCGCCTTTGACCGTGGTCAGGCGCATGTCAGTATCGACTTGTTGCGCCGCCTTGAGATGCAAATCTGGCGTCAATTCACTGGCAGCGGGAAGTTGCGCCGAGGCGCTAAGCATCTGGCCGGTGTCACCAAAAGCCGTGGCTAACGCATTCGCGGTCATGGCTGGTTGACGATACAGCTTGCCGCTTTCGGCCTCGAAGAGCCGCGCGGAGGCGCCATCCTCTTCGAATCCCAGGAACTGTAGATGTTTGTCTTGCAAGGGAGCGGAAGCCACCACTACCTGGCCGTTGTGGTACCACACCGGCAGCAGGCTATTGCCGTCGGCGCCCTTGACTCCGAACACCGCCAGAGTGGTTCTGCCATCGGTGACGCTAGCCAGATCCTGCCACCAGTGGGTACGTCCCTTGAGCCAATGTTCGTTAACCGCTTCATAGTGAAGCTGCCCCTGAGCGTCGAGCCGGGCCACACGTCCATCGTCGGTGATGGCGAGCAGGCTACCATTCAGGTTGACTAGGTTAGCCAACGCTGGCGTATTGATGCGCAATGCACTGGGATGGCTGGCGCCGAGAACAGCTTGGCCGGGACCTTCCTGGCGGAATAGAGCCTTCTGTTCCTTGCTATAGAAGAAGAACACTTCTGTACTTGCGGGGCGGGGAATGCTGCCCGCCAACACGAGATCGGCTGGGATCGGCCAGGCGCTGCGGGTCTGTTCGTGTTCTTTGATATGCAAGATCTGATCCGCTGGCGGCGCCAGATTCGGCTTGATTAGCGTATCGTCGCTGGTGCGTATCCAGTAACGGCGAGGAGCGCCAGCCGCATCCACGCTGAACACCGTGACCAGCTCTGCATTGGTCGGCTGGATCAGCCGTGCGCCCAGTGTATACGTCGGAGTTTCACGCTGGGTGCTACTGTTTTCGTAGCTTTGAAGTATGGCTTTGAACTCATCACCATGCTGACTGGTACGTGCCGAAAGCTGGAGCAGCGCATCATCACCCACTACGCTGACCAATTCCATTCGGTCACCGAGGAGCCGATATCTCAGTTCAGCTTCCTTCTCTTTTAGCTGATAACGGCGCGTTAGATAGACGGCATCCCCCTCTTGCCATAGCCGACTGATCTTGCCCGCATTCTGGTTGAACCAGGGCTCAAACTGTGCTTCGACCTGTCCGGTGGCGATGTCTACCCGCCATGCTGCCGCGTTGTCGGCATCAAAGAAATAGGCATGGCCGCCCATCACTGCACCCAGTTGGGCATGTTTGGCCTGTTCGTGGGCGGTGTCGGTGAATAACATTCGTTCGTTGGCTACGTCGTAGAACGCCCGACCAACATTACGCCCGTTATGGTTGTAGTTCTCTACCACCACATACTGCCCGTGCAACTGATGCGCCTTGGCTAGATCACTTAGGTACTGCTCGATTTGCTGGCCGGGAACCTGCCACTTGCTCGCATCTTCGCTTACCACTTGAGTTGTCAGGTTGGAGAAGTCGACTTTGCGCACCTCGCCTTTGCGGTTGACCACCAGCACTTGTTCCTTCTGGGCCGGGTCGAGTTCAATTACTACACCACCAACTATCAGTTGGTTCTTCGTGATGTTGATGTTGTCACTGGCGAGCTGGCTGCTATCGATGATCCAGCGCGACGGTACGCCACCAGCTAAGCTGTGGGAGACGTCGCTCGAAAGCTTCACGCTGGTACCTTCGTGAAGCCCAATCAGGTACTCACCACCTGCGCCCTTGATCTCATAATGCAGGTAGCCATGCAGCTCTTTGGGTAGCTCGGGCACGATGAGTTGCCTGCTGCGCTGGTCAAGCACCACTTCGATCGAGGTGTTGACGTACTCATGATAAATTCTGCGGATCGTCTCCTCTCCCGGGAAAATGTAGAAGTCGTAGTCGAACCGCTTGTCTTCCTCGAGCCTGCGGATCACATCAAAGCCGGCGTCGTGGCGTGTGGTGGCGCCGGGAAGCAGCATGTATTCGTAGCTGATGTAGGATTTGGGCGTGCCCGGCAGGATCACAACCTTGCTGTCGCCATGTTCGAGGGACCGGGAGATATCTTTGTAACCAATGCCGCTACGCACTTCGATCGCCTGATCACGGTCATGGACCATTCGTGGAAAGTCACCGATCCAGAAGAAGTAATTGATTTTCCCCGAACCGGTAGGGCCGGAATGAGTGCGGTAGATATACTGGCTGTCGAAGTCAATCTGATTCTTGCGTAGATCCAAGGTCTTAATTACCGCTCCGGCTAGAGGCGCCAGCATCTTTTTCTGGTTGTCATATTGATAGCCATTGCCTTTATAGGCTTTATCGACCATGTCGAAATAATGGCCCACCGCCTTAGCATCCTCGGCAACCGCGCCAAAGGCTTGCGCCAGTGCTGTAAAGCCCACCGAGAGCCCGCCAAGGATCACACCGACTCCACCGAGTACTGCACTGGCTGTCGAAGCGCCGAGCAATCCAGCGCCTATCCCGGTGGTACCGGTAACAAAGCTAGCCGAGTCAAACGCCAACTGGGTACCAAACACCGCCTTTTGTATATCGTTCTCGGCGTGGGCTAGCTCATAAGCATCCAGCCCGACCATAGCGCCGCCAAATAATAAACCGGCGCCTTCATTGACGGTGTGCCCCAGGGTGGAGGTAAAATCCTTGAGTGACGTTTTGGCTGCCACTACTTCGCCGTGCAACGCTGTACGCACCAGTGCGGTAACTTTGACTACATCTTGCACGCTACCGTGAGCCATCTGAACAAAGTTGAGGTAGCTGTGGACCTTGAGCGCGGTAGCCAGGTCGGGCGAATCGATCCCTTGTGCCGCATCGTGGCGGTTCTTATCGGCAAACCACTGGATCAGTGTCTGTATCGCAAACCCGGCGTTCAGCCCATCAACCAGAGCTACCTCGCCGACATTGCCTTTGAGTCGTACCTGGCCGTGTTCGAGGGTGAAATGTTGGCCCAGGGTGAGCATATGTTCATTGACGAAGCGGCGGAATTCGATAAAGGTGGCATCGCCGCTGTTCACCCAACGGGTCTCTTCCGGTTGGTTGCGATTAATGAACTGGACTCGGTAGCGGCCTTCGCCTTGGTCCTCGGTATTGCTGATTACCGGCATCCAGTGCTGGTCAAGATTGTTTTCCTGAGCGAGCCGTGTACTGGCCTCGTCGAACCTTGTTCCCCATTGCTCGGCATCGAGAGTCACCAACGCGGAGCGCAACCGGGTGTCCTCGGCAATCCGTTCTTGGGCGTTAACCGTTTGCTCAATCTGCCGTTGTTGCTCTATAACTGCGGCCAGTTCACCGGGGAGGGTCAGGTCGGCTACGTTCAGGCCGTTACCCACCTGCGCTTCAGCCATCTTGCCAGCATTGATCTCCACCAGATTGAAGATTGGGGATAATTCGCTGCCAAGCGAACCGTAGTGGGCGGCCAGTCTGCGTCTCACTAAGTGATTCTTCAGGGCTAGGGAAAAGCTGGCCGTGTCGTTGAAGGCAAAAATCCCGACATTCGGGTCATAGAAATAGTAACGGCGCCCTTCAGATCCAACCGTACTCCCCACCATCATCGAGTGATACGGGGTATTGAGCGCGAACGTCGAGGTTTTGGTGGCCTTTTTCAGCCGGGAAACCACCCTGGACAATTTAACCTCCCCTTGAGGCGTTGATGCCTGTATGGCCTCAATATTGGAGTGCAATCTTGCCAGACTGTTTTTTAGCAGCGTTGAACTACCCGCCTCAGGGGAGGCGGCGGCCAGGAAGAGTTTTTCTACCAGATTGTTAATACCCGCCTCGCCGCCGCTGGCTAGCGCTACTGCCATCGCTCTGACCAAGGGATAGCAACGGCCGCCAGATACGTCTCCGACCAACGATAGATAAAAATCTTGCGGCGCCAGACGATCGAAGCTGCTACCGGCACGATGAAAATCTTCGCTGAATACTGCTGTCTGTTTCAATATTTTGTCGATGTACTCGGCCCGGCTGGTTTCAGTGATGCGGCTGCTCAAGGCGCCCCGCTGTTTAGGTGTAAGTTGGCCGTCAAGAAACAGGCTTTTCATCTCCAGGGCCGACATCCTATTGTCAAAACCTGGAATACTGATATCTTGGAAGTTGCGCAAGCCATCAGTAAACTCGGCACTCTGTCTGCTTCGCTGGTAAGCTTCGACAATAGCGTAACGCTCACCCACGTTGCTGGTGTGCTCCTTACCGCCGCTGCTCTGGATAGACGTATCGTCAATCCGCACCACCGCATCTATACCGCTTTTGGACTTGATTTGCTGCCATAACCAGCTTTGTTCGACGGAGAGCGCTTCATGCAAGACTGAATCGTATCGCGCTTTGTAGTACTCTAGCGTAATATCGATCTGCTTTATCTGTTGGTCAATCAGGGCAAGCTGAAAATTTTCGCTGGCGCCGTTGCGGGCCTTATAAAGTTCGTTTCGTTTGTCTACCAACTGCTGAGTGTCTGCCGTGATCTTGGTTTGAACCTTATCACACAGCTCAATCCACGCGGCAATCGCCGGATGATGAAGAGAAAATTCTCCCTCTTTGTATACACCATAAGGGACCCCTTCGACTCGCACTCCGAACTGGGCAGCGACCTTTTTCAGTTGTTGATGAATCCTCTCACGGTAAGTCGCGAACTGGGCTTGGTTACGCTCAGCCACTTGACTGTTAGCGACCTGGGTTGATATTGGTTCCTCGCTGCTGCGCGACTTCGGCCAGAGCGTTTGACCATCTTGCTGATATTCCTGGCGCTGGAACGCCAGTTGCCATTCACCATTAACGTATTGCATGTATGCCGCGGCGAAGCCTTCAGCAGTGCCTGCTACCTGATAATCCTTATAGTCCACTGCCATGACTACGTTGTCATACAGCAGCGAACTGTTAACTCGACTATCGTGGTAGACCCGGTAAGTATTAGCATTAAGGTCGGTCACCACCAGCGAACATCCCGACAACGTTCCAGTAAACAGAAAACTCCCCGGAACCGCATGTTTAGGAATATCCACATAGGCTGGTATTGCGTTGGCTTGGTTTGAACCGTTGTAGCCGAGGAAGTACGCTGGCACGCTGTCGATGTTACCCTTAGCGACATTATTCGTGCTTTGAGCAACGTATTCGAGCTCGTATAATCCGGCTTTAACTTTCACCAATTGGGCATGTCCCTCTGCCGGGAGTCTTCCCGCTCTAACCAATGTCTCGGCACTGATGGTGTTGGATCTGGCGAACAATACAGGATCGATGGCGAACTGCTGGATATCGGTGCTGCCTTGGCGGTGCTCGGCTCCACCAAACATGGACACCAGCCTCCCCTTGATATCGCGATCCCGTACCGCTTGCGCTAGCAGCGCTGGGTTATGTATATCGTACCCGCGCTGTTGCAAGGTTCTCGATAGGGTCTTTTCGATCGGCGTATTGGTAAGTAAGGACTCTGTACCGGCAGCCGCGATCAGGCGTGCTCGAGACTGACCATGACTGCTTGATTCACCTTCAACTGTTTCAGAATAGGCAATGCCTTTGCCTACGCGATACATGCCAGTCGGAGTATGTTCAATAAAGGCCGTCGCCGGTAGCAGTTTATTGAGCTTATTGCCGATAGTATGAGCATGTTCGACTCCGGCGCTGGAAAGATAAATCACGGCTTGGTCGGTACGGCGTCCCAAATTTTTCGGGCCCATGATTTTGGCCTGCTCCAGCCAGTTACGATTGTCATGATTGAACAATTTGGTCAACGCATTGGCAAGCGAGTTGAAATGTGTTTTGTCAACGTTGATGGTTAGTCTTGCGCCTATATTGGTTCGGGCACTATGGCGTTGCTTGAAATCCTTGGGAAGCACTCGGAAGGCATCGGCACTACCCAAGATGGCATCGGTTTGAGAAGACAGAGCTGCCTTCTCGTTGCCTTGCACCAAGATATCAACCTTGGTGGTACGCCCAGCCAGTGCCTTGATATAATTGACAAATGTCCGTTGCTCACCGTCATTGAGGCCGCTGGCGCCAACCGGAAGATCATTGCTGTAACGTATATAAGCGTCTTTCTCCAGCGTGTGTTCCAGCGTTTTCTGCTTGTTGATTAACTCAGGGGTCCACTTATGATTATTTTTATTAAATCCTTGCTTGATCGCCTGGATTAACGACTTGATATTCGGTCTGTGCTGCATCTCTTTAAGGGTCGCCTGCGCGGACGCGAGCAGCGATTGGTAGCTGTTATTGGACATAATGGTTCTCTTAGAAAAATTCTAATTTGGTATTTATGGGTTAAACTCTTCAAGAATGGCTATGGCTGGCCGTCTGCGATCTGGGACTCAATCCTTCATCTGCAAGGCCCACAGCCGGGCATAGAGCCCGTCCAAGGCGAGCAATTGCTCGTGGCTGCCTTGTTCGACCACCTGACCTTGGTCGATCACCAGAATCCGATGGGCATGACGCAGGGTATTAAGGCGATGGGCGACGCTGATCACTGTGCGACCCTGAGTAATGCGTTGCAGGTTGGTCATCACCGCTGCTTCCGACTCGTAGTCCAGGGCGCTAGTGGCTTCATCCAGTAGTAATATCCCCGGATTGGTCAGTAACGCTCGGGCCAAGGCAATGCGTTGGCGTTGCCCGCCGGAGAGCTGACCGCCACGCTCGCCGACTTGAGTCTCATAGCCCCGGTCCAGCGCTTTGATAAAACCATCGGCGCCGGCCAGAGTCGCGGCTTCATACACCTCTGCATCGCTGGCCTGAGGGCGGCACAAGCGGATGTTCTCGGCGATGGTGCCGGCAAACAGCACGCTTTCTTGCAGCACTACGCTCATGTTACGGCGCAGCGCCACCGGATCTGCGATCGCCAAATCGATTCCATCCACCAATACCTGGCCGTGCTGAGGCACATAGAGGCGCTGCAATAGCCGAGCCAGAGTGGATTTGCCCGAGCCGGACGGCCCTGTGATGCCGACGAATTCACCGGGATGAATCTCGACGTTGAGGTTGCGTAACACCTCCTGACCATCCTCGTCGTAGCGGAATCTCACGCCCCTGAAACTCACTCCTCCCTGTAGCTTGGGTATGGAGGCCAGGCCGCCATTGCCGCTTTCTCCTTTCTCATCAAGAATGTCGCCGATCCTGCGTAGCGAGATTAGGGTATGCTGGAAATCCTGACAGACTTGGGCCAGACGCAGAATCGGTTGGGTCACGTGTTCCGAGAGCATGTTGAAAGCCACCAACTCGCCTGGGCTAAGTTTGCCCTCCATTACCAGAGTAACGCCCCACCACAGCAGTAGGGCGGAGGTCAGCTTCTGGATTAGGTTGATCCCCTGACCAGCCAAGATCCCCACCACTTTGGCGCGGAATGAGGCGCGAACGAAAGCAGACAGTTGCCGCTCCCAGCGATGCAGGAAGCCCGCTTCGGTGGCGCTGGTTTTGATGGTTTCAATACCGGTGACTGACTCGGTTAAGAAGGCTGTGTTGTCAGCTCCTAGTTCGTACTCCCGCAACACCCTAGCTCGCAGTATAGGCCCGACAGCCAACCAGAATAGGAAATAGAGCACAAGGGAGCCGAGCACCAGCCAGGTTAACTTGGTGGCGTAGGAGAACATCACGGCTACAAACAGGCCGACAAAGGCCAGATCCAGCACCATCGTCAGCGCCGAACCGGTGAGGAACTGGCGGATCTGGTTCATCTCGCGCACCCGGGCGATGATTTCACCGGTCTGACGTTGCTGGAAATAGCCCATAGGTAGGGCCACCAGGTGCTGATAGAGGCGGCTGGAGAGCTCGGAGTTGACTTTGCTGGCGAGATTGGTGAATAGCCAGGAACGCAGGAAGCCATAGACGGGCTCGAACAAAGCCAGAGTCAACATGGCGATTCCTAGCACTTGCAGGCTAGATAGACTGCGGCTAACCAGCACCCGATCGATCACGTTCTCGAACAGTATGGGAGTCACCAGAGCGATCACTTGTAGCATCAGAGACACCAGGATCACGTTCCTGAACTGGATGACATGCTTGCGGATGGAAGGCACGAACCAGCCGAAGCCAAACCGCTGTTGTTTCGGCTGCTCGGTTGCCTCTGCCAGCAGCACGGCGCTGCCTTGCCAATGGCTAGCGAAGACGGTTCGGGGATAGCGGCATGTCTTACCCATGTCTGGCTGATACAAGGTAACGAATTCACCCTCGACTTTCTCTAGCACCTGCCAGCCCTGTTCCGTATCCAGCAAGATAGGAAGGGGCAGGGTATCGAGACGGCTCATGTCTGTGGTGATGTGGCGTGCCCTCAGACCGATCCACTGGGCGCAGCGGCATATATCCTGACTATCCGAGACCCCTTGAATGCGTCCGAGACGGTGGATCAGTTGTTCCGGTTCCACCGCTAAGTTGAAATGGCGGGCAGCATGGGCTAGGGCCAGGAGACCGCCGTCCGCGACAGCCTTGGACTCGTCGACGATGATTGATTCTGACAGAGTAGATTCGATGGTTGACATTATCGTTCCCTCAATGCTTCGGACTGGTACTGTTGCAGTGGGCTGAGTAGGTAGTCGATCACCCGCCGATCGCCAGTGCGGATTTCGGCAGTGACACTCATACCTGCTTGTAGCGGTACTTCATGTTCGTCCACTGCGATAGAGGAGCGTTCCATCTGGATTTGTGCAGGGAATACCAGTCCTAGCTGCTCATCCTTGACCGCATCTTTGGAGATGTGGGCGACCTTACCCCGTATAGTGCCATAGCGGGTATAGGGAAAGGAGTCGACCTTAATTTCCACTGGCTGACCGGCGTGTACGAACCCCACATCTTTGTTCAATACCATCACTTCGGCTTCCAGGGGGGTATCATCGGGCACGATCACCATAAGTTGCTGAGCCGATTGCACTACGCCTCCCAAGGTGTGGATCGCTAGCTGCTGCACTACACCGTCCACCGGTGCCCGTAGGCTCTGTAGCCGCTGTTTTTCGCCAGCCTTTATCAACTGTTGCGTCATTACCGCAATGGAGGTCTGAGCTTCGTTCAATTGGTCGTAGTATTCCCGGTGGATCTTAGCTAGGTAGCGGTCCCGGCTCTCTTCTAGTACCCGGTATTGCGCCTTGAGGACGGCCAACTCCGCGTGTTGTTGAGAAAGGGCGCGTTCGATCTCTAGCTTCTCCTTCTCCTGCTCCAGTAGCTCGACTTTTGGCAGTAACTTGCTGGCGGCCAGGGTACGACGGGCATCAAGGCGCACTTTGATATTGGTCGCCAGCTTCTCCAACGCGGTGATATCGGCGTTACGCGCACTCTGGCTCGCTTGGTTGACGCTCATCTCGCCATCCAGATTTTCTAGGTTGGCAACCACCTCTTTCCAGACGCTGACCAGGTGCTCTTTAGCCAGCTCGACCTGTGCCTGAGGTATACCGTCTTGTACGGTGAAATGTTCAGTGGGGGTGTCGGTTAGCAGGGCCTGTAGTCTAGCCAGTTCTAACCGCTTGAAGTTTAGCTGCTCCTGCCTCTCTTTCAGCTCGGCCTCGACTCCTATAGGGTTGAGTTTAATCAGCACATCCCCAGCCTTCACTCTTTGTCCGTCACGCACGTGAATAGCCACAATCTCGCCAGCTTCAAGGGACTGGATCACCTTAGAGTGACTGGACACTAATAGCTTGCCTGCGGCGTTGGCATGGATGTCTAGGTGACCGATAATGGACCAGAGCAGAACCACCAGCAGAAACAGGGTCAGTGCCATTGCTGTACACCTTGCCCAAGGAGCGGGAGGACGTTCAACGATCTCCAGGTAGCCGGGCTGAAATTCGTACTCGTCGCGGGTGCGCTTCATTGCTTTAGGGGCGCTACGCTCCCGACGCCAGGCCAGGAGAATGGTTTTTAGGTGCTTCTTGAGTGACATTATTCCGCCTCCTTGCGTAATTCTTGCTGTATCTGCCACAGCCTGGCGTAGCAGCCGCCTCTAGCCAGCAATTGGCGATGGTTGCCCGATTCGGTGATAAGTCCTTGCTCCAAAGTAATGATGCGGTCACAGTGACGTACCGTGGACAGGCGGTGGGCAATAGTGATGACGGTGCGCCCCTGAGCGATCTCGTCCATGTTGGCTTGGATCAGTGCTTGAGATTCGTCATCAAGGGCACTGGTCGCCTCGTCGAAGATCAAGATCCTGGGGTCGGCCATCAGCGCGCGAGCGATGGCAATGCGCTGGCGTTGTCCTCCCGATAGAGAGCTGCCGGCTTCGGCCAGTACTGTGTCATAACCCAAAGGTAGTTGCAGAATAAAGTCATGTGCGCCCGCCAGCTTAGCGACGGCCATCACCTTTTCCAGCGAGGCGGAGGGAGCCTTGAGCGCTATGTTGTGGCGCACACTACGGTTGAACAGGTAGTTCTCCTGTAGTACCACCCCGATCTGGCTGCGCAGGTAACTGGGGTCCAGCCGATGCAGTGGAATGCCGTCGATCAAGATCTCCCCCTCGTCCGGAGCGTAGAGCTTCTGTAACAAGCGGGTCAGTGTACTTTTACCTGAACCGGAGGGACCGACTATGCCTAAGTTCTCGTTGGGCCTGATATGCAGGGTGACTCCCTGCAACACTGGGGCTTGATGGGGCTGGTAGCGGAACACTAGGTTGCGTATTTGTAGATCGCCGGAGAGTGGTTGCTGAGGGCGGATATTCCCCTGCTCCTGCTCGACAGGCAGGTTGAGTATGTCGCCGAGCTTGTCGACGGCGACCCGGGTTTGGATAAACTGTTGCCACAGATCGATTAGCTTGGCGATGGGTTGGTTGACGTGGGACACCATCATATTGAAAGCGATCAGTTGGCCGATGGTGAGCTCCAGAGAGATCACCATGTTGGCGCCCAGCCAGATGATCCCGACGCCGGTCGCCTTCTGTAGCAGCATAACTCCGTGGCTGATGAAGCTGTTGAGGGTCTGAGTGCGGAAACCGGCTTCGACCATGTTTGCGGTCTGTGATTCCCAGCGCCGTTGCATCCTGGGTTCTACCGCCAGGCTCTTGATGGTTTCAGCGCCGCTGACGGACTCGTTCAGGAATGAGGTATTGAGGGCAGCCGTTTGGAACTGTTGTTCGATGCGTTGTTGCAGCGGTTTGGAGCTCAGCCAAGCTAGCAGGAAATAGAGTGGCAATACCGCCAGTACCATACAGGTTAGGGCCGGCGACAGCCAGGCCATTACCCCGAAGAAGACAAAGGCGGAGACTAGGTCCACGCACAGGGTTAGCATGGAGCCGGTCAGGAAGTCACGAATGTTGTCGAGCTCTTGCACCCGGGTGATGATAGCGCCCACTTGACGGTGTTTGAAGTAGAGCAGGGGTAGGCCGAGTAGGTGCCGGAATAGCTTGATCCCCAGGGTGATATCGATGCGGTTGGCTGTGTGGGCAAAAAGGTATTCGCGCAGCCCGCGGAGCACCACCTCAAACAGCCCAACCACCACTAGCACTATCACCAGTACGTCCAGAGTGGACAACGCTTTGTGCACCAATACCTTGTCCATCACCACTTGGAAAAACAGCGGGGTGACTAGAGCAAGTAGCTGAAGCATCAGGGAAAAAATCAGTACTTCACCGAGGAGGCGGCGATGGTGGATAAACGCGGGTATAAACCAAGAGACATCGAACCTGAGGGAAGCTTCTCGTAACTGGATCACCTCCCCGCTCCATCTGGCTTCTAGCTCATCGATGGGGAGCATTTCGGGTGAAACGGCATAAGGGGACTGGATCAGGGCCTGATCGGCGGAAAGGCGCGCTAATACGACAAATTCTCCCTGTTTGTCGCGAAAAGCCAGGGGCAGTAGCTTGGGAGTCAGCTTGAGGAATTTTAAATGGCACAATGCCAGATTAACATCATGTGCCTCGCCGTATTCCTTTATTGCTGGTTTCAGTTTGCTGTGGGAGGGCAAAGGTTGTGGTTCCTGAGCTTCACCTTTAGCTAATTGCAACAGTAATCGGCAACAGTCAAGAGCGGATGGCAATGCATCGGCAGATATATTTTCCCTATTCATTGTAATTTTCCCTCACGTGATACCGTTCTCACGTTGTTGGCATAAAAAAAAATCTCTCCGCAAAATGATGTTTGCAGAGTCAATTAATAATAATTTGTATTAAGAGAGCGGGCTTTAATCAAACTATATGTCATTTTTATAGGTGGATGCAAGCTAAAGCTAATAAAAATTGCAGTTGGTTAATCGATATTATCGTAAAAATTGGAATGAAAATAAAATATCTCATTTTGGATCATAAAATTAATTACTTATTTCATTGCAGGAAAATTAGTGTCAAAAAATTGTTAATTGGTCGTTGCTAATTAGTCGTTGTTAATCTGGCTATAGTATTCAGCTTATGAATATATTGAATTGATATCAGACATTTAAGTTTTTATTTTTTAGTAAGGGAAATAAGTTAAGAGAGAAATATTGGTGATGGCAGTCAGGAATAATCGTTTTCAAATTTCTAACAAATTCGCTGAGGCCATAAATGACTTTTGCCATCAACTCAGAACGTCAAGGATATTCTCCAGACGTGATTCATTCTGGTGTGCAGCCTTGCTGCTTTGCAACTCCCTCAGGACGCAGGAATTGGTGTTATATTCCCTGCAAATTTGCGTGTTGATGTGATCGCAAAAGTTGGGAGCAGATGAGTGTTATCAGTAACGCGGCATCAGAACTTCCTCTCGCTATTTCTTTTGTAGTGGATAAAAAGCCAGAGTCCATGAGCATAGAACTGTCATTAGGTTAAGTTTAAGTAATGCCCGATACTTCACTTCAGTTGATTGCTATTTCGGGTAATCGTTTTAGTTTATTGGAGGATAATAAGAACAAAACTACTTTAGCTCAGGCCCTGAATCGGGCGTTAACAGTCAATTGTAAGGAGGAGGTGGAGTAATACTGATATAGTCAGGAATATTGAATAATTTAACCTTAATATGATAATTCGATATATATTGTTTATATTGGATTGTTTCTATACCTAATAGATTTCGAGTTGCAGCGAGGCGGCAAGTGAACGAATCCCCAGGAGCATAGATAACGATGTGACTGGGGTGAGTGAAAGCAGCCAACAAAGCAGCAGCTTGAAAGATGAAGGGTATATATTGAGACGAAATAATGGAAGTGATAATTTCCATATAAGTTATTTGGTCAGGCTCACTGGCTATTATTGTTATTATCTGTTATGTGATCTAAATCGAATTTTATTGTTAATTTTTTTGATTGAAGTGGAATTTAAATCATATGTTTAATTGTAAAGTTATTGTTGGAAATGTTTTTTTGATAGAAAATAATTGAAAATTTGATAATGGCAACGTGTTTCTTGATAGTGATATTAGTCTGATTTAATTAGTTTTAGTTTCATGGTTTTTCTTTTGTATATATTGGTTTTGCTTTAAATGATTAGTGGTAATAAAGGTTAAAGAACTGTTAAAGACAGTTTTAAGTTAGACGCTGTTCTTGTTTATAATGTTTACGTTGGTGGTGTTATTTTATTGTTGTATACCCAATGGATTTCAAGATGCATCGCGACGGCAAGGGAGCGAATCCCCGGGAACATAGATAACTATGTTCCCGGGGTGAGTGAGCGCAGCCAACAAAGAGGCAACTTGAAAGATGACGGGTATAGGATAATGTCAGATATAATTGTCTTTAATCTGGGACTATATTGTTGCGGAATATATATAATAAGCGTGGAGAATGAGATTATCTTTAATTATGTAATTTGTTTTCAGTCAATTAAATTGCAGAAAATTAATCGAATTTATCTAAAAACAGGAACTCACAGTCAGGTGCAGGAGAAACTGTTGTGCAAGTTATAATGGGTAACCGCATTTCAAAAAATACCCCGTACAGTGAGTGCAAAAAGTACACTTTTTACACTCGTGGTTTTAATGATCAAGCATCCCATTAATCGGTTTCTTTTTAGTACAAAAACCTTTGTGCTAATCATAGTGCATTTATTATGTAATCAGCATGGTTTTTACACTATGAGTAGGTAACTCGTTATTTTCGGGGATTCCTCCGTTGGACCTCTAATATAGACTCATTAGACGTCCTTTTTCGGTACAACCAGTTGGGCAAGGGGGACAGGAACGCGTTTGTCTTCTTTGGTTTCCAGCCAGCCATCAATATCCAGAAGCCACCAGTCATTGATCAGCAGTTCGTAAAATCGCCGTGCGCCATCGCCATAAAACTCGTGTACGGGCAACTGCCAGCGTGCGCGCGCCAGTGCATCGGGGAAATTGAGCCGGTAATAATCCCGATGTATATGCTCGCATTCGGATTGCGGTATTTCCCGTGCATGGCCGGTAAATTGCGCGCCGTCCAGCCCTAACGGCGACGTTTCCTGCATGTCATAACGAAACAGTGAACCGCTGACCTCGGCACGGTAGCGAATATTCTCGGAATGTCTGGCGGTACTCATCGAGTACCATACCAGCCGCAAGGGCTCAAACAATGGTACATAATTGACGGTAGAAGCCCAGGGAGTGCCGTCATCATTCTGGCTAGCAAGGGTGAAAAAGCGTGCGCTGTTGAGCAAATAAAGGCTGCGTTGTGTCAGATTCATGTTATCTCCTTGGGGTAGCGATAAAGGGCGCATCGTTCAACAAACAGGAATCGAGGATTTCCCACCATAAATATTGTTCGACGCGGATTTTTTCCCATTGGGGATCTTTGCTTAGGGCTGACACGGCTCTGCGGTACTGTCCCCAGGCAGCTTCGTCGGCAAAGGTAACGTAATGTTCCAGACAATGGACTTCACTACCGATAGTGCGGACATGCCAACGGCGCTCTCCTGCCATTTCCAGTGTGCGGTAGAACCACTCATCACGTTTCTCCACCCAATGCCAAAATGCAGCCATATCCAGATGGGCTTTGAGTGTCGGTTTCAATAAATACATCAGATGCAACATAGAGTTTCCTTTAATCAAGCAATGCCCAGTCGGCGGTTAGGTGGGCACCGTATTGTTTTTGATAATGCTGATAAAAAAGGCGGTTATAGTTTTTACATTCGCTGATTGACAGAGGGGCGGTATTGTCAAATAGCAGCAATGCTGCCAACGGCTCTATTTTCGCGCCACGCAACGTCTTGGTTCTCAGGGCAGAAATGGACAGCCGGCATTCGCGGGTACCATTTTGGGCTGCGTAATCAAGAGAATGGTAGTAAGTCAGAACAAAATAACGAAAGTCGTTATCGTCTATCTGATAATTTGAGCCGTAATAGCGGGCATGAAGGGTTTCACCAAACTGGTAGAAGATCGTTATCCCTAAGATTTGATTGCCGCGTTTGGCTACAGCAGCAATGGCGGCGTCGATAACCGAGGACTTTTTTTGTCCATCGAACATGCGCCGCATCCAGTCAACGCTTTGAGGACTACCGTATTTTTTTCGGTTGTTGGTAATCAGCTCGATTGCTGGAGCTAACAGATGATCATCCAATCGGCACCATTCAACTCGGTTCCCTAAACGGGAAAAAGCGGCTAATTCCGCGTTGGCTCTGACCCGGTGGTGTGAACATAGTTGTTGTAATTGTGAATCAAGTCCTCCGGCAGGTACAAGTATAGCTGCCTCTGCTGAATGCATCAGTACACGGGCATGAGGATAATAACGAGCTGCCTCCAACGCCCGGTACAGCGGCATAAAAGGCACAATGGTAGCGTAACATCCTCGGCTCCCTGCCAACTGGGCCAGCATTTCGGCAATGATAGATAATGCTTCACCGCGCCGTGGTCCTTGCACGCAGAGAATCTCATTGTGTGTGGAACGGCGAGCCCCACCCCACAAAAATGGCTGTCGCCAGGGACCATCCAATCCGGGGAAGTAGTCAGGCAGATAGAACAGCCCTGGCTGATCTTCACCATCCCAAAGCGCACAGCCGCCCAACAACCCGGCATTGTCATACAGAGTAAAAACGTCTCCCTTACCGAGGGCGTAATCCAGTGCGGCTAGCCAGCTGTGGCTATGAAAAAAGTCATTGTCTGTGACCAGTGCATCCCACTCATGCTGGTCAATATGCTCAATGTCGGAAAATAAAGGGAGATCGGTGGATCGACAAAAATGACTTAACATGTTTTTCCCTTAATACATTCAATAATGGCCGCATGCGGCCATTGAGCGTAGAGGGAAAGATCGGATAGCAGAGTATTAGCTGGCGCATATAACGGTTTCCAGTTCACGGTCTGAAAACCGGCCAGATGTAGCGTATTTTCTAATATCTGACGCGACCAATAATATGCCCGTAGATATACATCGTAAGGTGGTTGACAGATATGAAGCAGAACAGGGCTACCGTCCGCACGCTGACTCTCTTCAATCAGACGAAGGCCAAAAGGACGATAATATTCTGGTTCCGCATTGAAATCAGGATGGATAGGCAATGTAATCAGCCGCCCGCCCGGCTTTAACACCCTGGACATGGTTTCGCACATCGCCAGCAAGCCCCCGTGATTAGTTGCATAGGGCATTACATAGACGGCAAGGATGATATCGAAATATTCATTATAATTTTCATTGATATCTGAAATATAATGAATTCCGAGCTGATCTTTTTCCTCATGTTGGCGAGCATAATTAAGCATACCTTCGGAAATATCATGACCAATAATGCATTCTGCTCCTCGCTCTCTCAACCAGCGAGACAACACGCCAGGGCCACACCCAAAATCCAGAACGTTCAAACCGGATAAGTTACCCAGTAGCCTTTCTAATGTTGGAAGTTCTAATTCTTTACGGTACGGCCAGGAGAGCGTTTTTTCATAGAGTTCAGCATAGTTATCAAATGTTGCGGAGTTGAATTTTGGGGAGTTATTTTTTTCTTTGACCGGGGAAAGGTCAGAACATTCTGTTAAAGACATATACCTTGTCCATGATGTAAAAAATGAATTAACAGGTTTACCTCTTACTACTTAATCTATTTCCCCTGCATTACGAACATGAAAGGAGAGCGCTAAAAATGCCACTCTCCCAGAGTGGTTGAATTAAATGTAAGGTTAAATCTTTCTGAAATAAACGTTTCGCATTCTGAATGCTACATTCAAGTTGGTATATAAAATCGGGTTTTCAAGGGGGAGGTTTTAAAAATTTTAGTCAATTAGAAAAGTTACCTAATCGAATTATTAGCAATGAATTAAATTGAAATCGGTATCAGTCTGAAATTTTTTTGTGACGGATGAAAGCCAGAGTCTATAAGCATAGAACCGTCATTAGGCTGGGAACGATAATGTCTGATGCTTCTTTTGAGCTGATTGCAATATCGGGTAACTATTTTAGTTTATTGGAGGATAATAAGAATAAAACTGTTTTAATTCAGGTTTTGAATAGGGTGCAGGCAATCAGTCTTGAAAGGGAGATGGCGTGATGCTAATAAATAAGGAATATTGGATAATTTAACGTTGGTGTGATAATCCGATATTTATTGTTTATACCGGATTGTTTTTGTTTTAAAACAAAATAAGAGGCTTGATAATTTCCATATAGATTATTTAGTCAAGTTTTCGCTATTGTTGATTAGGATTTAATTCAATCTGTTTTTGTTTTTTTATGAATTTTCTTTGCTATATATAAAATAGGCTTCATTGTTGTTTTCATAAATAATTAAGAACAATTAATGTAAAACTTGAAAATAGCCATATATTTCCTGTTGTTAATGTTAACTAAATAATGTCTATATATTTCTCTGATGTCTTGAAATTAAACTATACCCGTCATCTTTCAAGTTGCCTCTTTGTTGGCTGCGCTCACTCACCCCGGTCACATAGTTCTCTATGCTCCCGGGGATTCGCTCCTTTGCCGTCGCGATGCATCTTGAAATCCATAGGGTATAGATTATTGTTTTATAGCAATAATGTTTATTATTATCATAGTGTGTAATAAAGTCATTTCTAGTTTTAAATTGTTTCTTCTTGGTATTAAATATAATCACATTTATATCGACTTTATAATCTTATTATTATAAAACAATATAATGGATTTAATTTGAATTTGTATTGGTTCGTTTACGGTATTTACATTAAGGATATTATTTATTTGTTGAAAAATAGTGTGTTATGAATTACTTTTAACCCAGTCTTATATTTTCAAAAAATTGAATATATAAGGCGGTTTGTAAATGTTGAATAAGTTACATTTGTAATTGAGATATTGGTTAATTATTGAGATAAAGAATTTTTTTTATAAGTAATTATCAAGGTAAACTTTTTTTATCATTGAGGATTAATTTATTCGTTTTATCTTTATAAATTTCCTGTTTGTTTTTGAAATCATTTCAATTAGATATTAATAGGAAATAGATAAAATACAGTGGTAATTTGGTATTTATGCATAAATAAATGCAGTTAACGGTTCCATTTTAAATGATGGAATTCAATATTAGCCAATTAAAATTGTAGTCAATTAATCGAACTTATCTAAAAAAACAGGAACAAAAATGGAATGTCTTATTCCAGATCATAAAATAAATTATTTATTTCGTTATCAGGAAAATTAATGTCAAGAAATTGTTAATTGGTTGTTGTTAACCGGACTATAACATCCCTGATCTGAATATCTTGAATTGATATCAGATGTGTCCGTTTTTATTTCTTGGGGGCAAGAAGTGAGAAAGAAATATGGGTGATGGTTGTCAGAAATGACAGTTTTCAAATTTCTAACAGATTCGTTGAGGTAGTAAATGAAAGATAGCATTGCTCAAGTAGGAAGTGCTTTTAAAGCTGAACTCCTCTCTCAAACGTCAGAAAATATAACCAACGTAAATGACGCGTTACCACCGACTCAGAATGTAAAGAATATTCCCCAGACGTTTACACCCAGTGAATTATTTTGGTGTGAACGTCTTGCTGCTTTGCAACCCCTCCAATTACCTTTTGAAACCGCCGGAGAACAAACGGAACCTAGCTGGGTAATCAGTGACTGGTACTCCCCGTTGCCGAAAAACGGTGAAGAAGAGCCAGTACGAACGTTGTTGCAGGCATTCGTTATCTATCTTGCACGTCTGACTCAACAGACAGCATTCCAAATTGGTTGGTGCGTGGATGGAATAAACGATAGATCGACAGATTTGGCGCCGGTGGCGCCAATGGTCGTTGAGATGGAGTTTGATAAGCCCTGGCATGTGGTAGCGAACTGGCTGGATGGCGAGCTGGCCCGGTTGACCCGGCACCACACATTTAGTCGTGATCTCCTCTCGCGCGTTCCTTCATTATGGGTTATTCCGGCGTTGACAATCCACCAGCCGTGGCGGATTGCCGTTGCTGTCATAGAGGATGATAGACCGTGTGATCAGGCGGCGCAGGGCGAATTGCTGACGCTCCAAGTCAATGCGCAGGGCAGTTTTCGTTGGATCTACGATCAAAACCGTCTGAGTGCGGAAGTGGTCCTGCGCATGGGTGAACATTTACAGATGCTGGCAGCGTCAAAAAGGCAGGGAGAGGAAATTCCTATCTGGCAGTTGAATTTGTTATCTGAGGCTGAACGCACGTTATTACTGGAAACCTGGAACGCCACGGAAACCCCTTATCCTGACCCATTATGTATTCATCAATTATTCGAGCAACAAGTAGAACAAGCCCCGCACGCTACAGCGTTGGAATATCAAGAACAGACCCTCAGTTATGCGGAACTGAATATCCGTGTTAACCGGCTGGCTCATCAACTGATTGCGCTAGGCGTCACACCGGACCGGCGGGTAGCGATTTGTGTGGAACGTTCTCCGATGATGGTGGTGTCATTGCTGGCAGTGCTGAAAGCCGGCGGGGCTTATGTGCCGCTGGATTCAACTTATCCGCGGGAACGTCTGGCGTATATCCTGAGTGATAGCGCTCCGTCAGTGGTACTGGTTGATGAAGCTGGTCGGTCGGCGCTGGGTGAACAGGCGCTTATAGGAATGACGGTACTTGATCCGAATATCCAACTTGATCAGCCCGACAACAATCCGAAGATTCCGGCGTTGACGCCACAACATCTGGCCTATGTGATTTACACCTCCGGCTCTACCGGGCAGCCGAAAGGGGTGATGGTGGAACATCAGGCGATTTATCAACGTTATCTGGGCTTTAATGACACCTATGCTGTCACCGCGCAAGACCGGCTATTGCAATTTGCCGCGTTTGCGTTTGATGTTTCAGTGGAAGATTTTTTCTCGTCATTATGCAACGGAGCCACACTGGTTATTCGGGATGATAGTTGGCTGGCTTCGATACCAGAATTTGTTGCCTTAACCCGACAATATCGTATTACGGCGATGTCGCTGCCAACCTTATTCTGGTCTGAACTGGCCGCCAGAGATCCAGGTTTACCGCTGCCGGATTGTCTCCGTCTTATCATCATTGGGGGCGAAGCGGTGAAAAAGAGCGCCATTCAGGACTGGTTTAAGCAGTCAGGCCATCAGCCCCGGCTATTGAATGGTTATGGTCCGACGGAAAACACCGTGACGGTGACCTATAAGGACGTGTTATCCCCGGAAGATGCCCGCTCTATCGGCCGACCGGCTAAAAATGCCCGTATTTACCTGCTGGACAAATATGGCGAACTGGTACCCACAGGTTGCGTAGGTGAGATGTATATTGGCGGCGTGGGGGTGGCGCGAGGTTATCTGAACCGGCCGGCGTTGAGCGTGGAACGTTTTATATTGGACCCTTTTAGTCCGGTGTCCGGTGCGCGGATGTATCGCTCTGGGGATTTGGCCCGCTACTTACCAAATGGTGACTTAGAATTTCTGGGCCGTAACGATGAGCAGGTTAAAATTCGGGGGTTCCGAATTGAACTGGGGGAAATTGAAACCCGACTGACGGAGCACCCGGCGGTACAAGAGGCGGTAGTGTTGGCATTGGATGGCGATCAGGGCAAACGGCTGGTGGCTTATGTGGCGGCGCAAGCGAATGAGAGATTGGCTGCTGATTTGCGTGAATACTTGAGTGCTATTTTGCCTGATTATATGGTACCGGCGGCCTTTGTACGTCTGGATACCTTCCCGCAGACCCCGAGCGGCAAGCTGGATCGCCGGGCGTTGCCTGCACCGGGGGAAGACGATTTTGCCCGTCAGATTTATGAAGCCCCACAAGGGAAGGCTGAAATCACCCTGGCGGCCATCTGGCGTGAATTATTGGGTATTGAACAAATAAGCCGGCATGACAGTTTCTTTGCGTTGGGTGGTCATTCCCTACTCGGCGTGCAGATGATTGAGCGTTTGCGCCACCTAGGTTTGACACTGACGGCGCGTGATCTGTTCCAGTCGCCGGTGCTGTCAGCATTGGCTCAAACGTTAGGACAGCATCAGGCTGTAATAGTCCCGCCTAACGTCATCGTGCCGACAATCACGGCGTTGACGCCGGAGATGTTGCCGCTAATTGATTTGACTCAGGCTGACATTGACCGCATCGTCGAGCAGGCACCGGGTGGGATAACGAATATTCAGGATATCTATGCGTTGTCGCCGTTACAGGACGGTATCCTGTTCCACCACCTGTTGGAACAGGAAGGTGATCCCTATTTGGTGCTCTATCCAGTGGCTTTTGCTAACCGTTCTTTGTTGGAGCGTTATCTGGCGGCGGTACAACAGACGATTGATCGCCATGATATCTTACGGACGGCGTTTATTTGGCAAGGATTGTCAGTCCCGGCGCAGGTGGTCTTGCGTCGGGCACGATTGCCTGTGACGGAACTGACGTTAGACCCGGCTGACGGCCCAGTCATTGATCAGTTAACTCGACGTTTTGAGCCCGCTCAGTATCGTCTTGACTTGAGTCAGGCGCCGCTACTGCATTTTGTGATCGCCCAGGAAACCGATGGTCGCTGGTTTTTACTGGAATTGCAGCATCACTTGATTGGCGACCACGAAACGATGGAAGTCATGCACCGTGAAGTACGGGCCTATTTTGCCGGACAGGGGGAGTATCTGCCGGTACCGGTGCCATTCCGCAATCTGGTGGCTGAGGCCCGGTTGGGAGTGAGTCAGGCAGCGCATACCCGCTTCTTCACCGATATGTTGGCGGCAGTGGAGGAGCCAACGTTGCCGTTCGGGCTGACGGGCGTTCATCGTGATGGATCTCAGAAGACGGAATCCCACCGGATGTTGGTTCCTGAGCTAAATAACCGTCTGCGCAGTCAAGCTAGGCGTTTGGGCGTCAGTCTGGCGGCGTTGTGTCATCTGGCCTGGGCGCAGGTGTTATCGCGTACCAGCGGACAGGAAAAAGTGGTGTTTGGCACCGTCCTGTTTGGGCGCATGGCCGTGGGGGAAGGAATGGGGTTGTTTATCAATACTCTGCCGCTGCGGCTGGATATGGATGAGACTCCGGTACGGGACAGTGTGCGAGAGGCGCATCTGCGACTGGCTGAATTGTTGGAGCATGAGCATGCTCCGTTGGCGTTGGCTCAACGATGCAGTGGGGTTGACAGCGGTGTGCCGCTCTTTAGCGCCCTGTTGAACTATCGCCATAATGAGCAACCAGATCCTTTGGATGAAACAATGGCCGGGATTGAATTTCTGGGTGAACAGGAGCGAACTAACTATCCGTTTGTACTGTCAGTGGAGGACGGAGGTTCTACACTGGGGCTGACGGCTCAGGTAGTGCAACCGTTTGATCCGGAAAGCCTATGCGGTTATATGCAACAGGCGCTGGAGTGTCTGGTGGAAGCGCTGGAGCAAACCCCGGAAATGCTCGTTCGGGTATTGGACATCCTGCCGGAAGCAGAGCGTACCTTGTTGTTAGAAACCTGGAACGCCACGGAAACCGTCTATCCTGATCAGTCATGCATCCATCAGTTGTTTGAACAACAGGTGGAGAAAACCCCAATGGCGACGGCGTTGATAGCAGGAGATAAAACTCTGAGCTATACAGAACTGAATACCCGTGCTAATCGGCTGGCTCGTCAGTTAATCGAACAAGGGGTGTGTCCCGGTGATCATATTGCGCTTCTGCTAGAGCGATCGATAGAGTTGGTGGTGGCCCAATTGGCGATTCTTAAAGCCGGCGCTGTTTACGTGCCGGTTGATCCCAGCGTGCCGGATGAACGGAAAAACTGGTTGATAAATGATTGTTCCGCTCGGTTGCTGCTCACCGATACACAGACGGATATTCCGGCTAACTTGGCTGTTCCGCTGCTTCGTTTCTCGGATGAGACAGATACGAACAAAGAGAAAGATTGCCTCAATCCTGATTTACCGCATTCCAGCGCCGATTTAGCATATATCATGTACACCTCCGGTTCTACCGGTACCCCAAAAGGGGTGTTAGTACCGCATCGTGCGGTGGTCCGGTTGGTTATCAATAATGGCTATGCTGAAATCGGCCAGGATGATCGGGTTGCTTTTACGGCTAACCCGGCTTTCGATGCCAGCACATTTGAAGTCTGGGCGCCACTGCTCAATGGCGGGACATTAGTGGTTATTGATCGTGCCACGTTATTAACGCCACAGGAGTTAGTTCAGGTTTTACAGGTTAACCACATCACAGTGCTGTGGCTGACTATCGGCTTGTTTAATCGGCTGGCGGCAGAGTTATCCCCGGTTCTTCCGCAGATTAAAATCCTGATTTTCGGGGGAGACATACCCGATTTACATGTGATTGCTCAGGTTCTGGATAATCGCCCGCCACAACAACTCTTGCAGGCTTATGGGCCGAGTGAGGGAACCACGTTTACTACTATGTATCCTATCGTGGCATTAGCGCAGGGCGTGACCCGAATCCCCATTGGCCGACCGATAGCCAATACACGTATTTATCTGCTGGATGCTTACGGTCTGCCAGTACCGTCAGGTGCGATCGGTGAGATTTATGTGGGGGGAGATGGGGTTGCTTGCGGCTATCTTAATCGCCCTGACCAGACGGCTGAACGTTTCCTGACAGATCCATTTAGTGATCAACCGGATGCCCGCATGTACCGGACCGGGGATTTGGCCCGTTATCTGCCGGATGGCAATCTGGAATTCCTGGGCCGTAATGACCAACAGGTTAAAATCCGCGGTTTCCGCATTGAACCGGGAGAAATTGAGACGCGTCTGGTGGAGCATCCGGCGGTACGTGAGGCGGCTGTATTGGCGTTAGGCGATGGGCCGGACAAACGACTGGTGGCCTATGTGGCGGCGGAAGCCCATGAGGGACTGGCGATTAGTCTGCGTGATCACCTGAGTGCTATTTTACCGGATTACATGGTGCCGACAGCCTTTGTGCGTCTGGATGGGTTTCCATTGACCCCGAATGGTAAGTTGGATCGCCGGGCATTGCCGGCACCGGACAATGAGGCTTTTGCTCGTCAGGTTTACGCTGCGCCGCAAGGCGAAACGGAAATGGCGCTGGCAGCAATCTGGCGTGAATTACTGGGGATCGAACAGGTCAGCCGATATGACAGCTTTTTTGCGTTGGGTGGTCACTCGCTGCTCGCGGTGCGGATGGTTGAACGCCTGCGTCACTTGGGTTTAACGCTGGCGGTACGTGACCTGTTCCAGTCGCCAGTGTTGTTTGAATTGGCGCAAACACTGGGGCGACACCCGATTATGGTGGTGCCGCCGAATGTGATTACGTCAGCGACGACGAAAATCACCCCGGAAATGTTGCCGCTGATTGATCTGACTCAGGCTGAGATTGATTGTATCGTCGGGCAGGTGCCGGGCGGAGTGGGCAATATTCAGGATATCTATGCGTTGTCACCGTTGCAGGACGGTATTTTGTTTCACCACTTACTGGCAAATGAAGGTGATCCGTATCTGGTAGTCAGTCAGATGGCTTTTGTTGATCGGTCTTTGCTAGACCGTTATTTAGCGGCTGTGCAACAGGTGGTTGATCGCCACGATATTCTACGTACCGCTTTTATCTGGCAAGGGTTGTCGGTGCCAGCTCAGGTAGTCTGGCGTCAAGCTTCCTTATTCGTGACTGAATTGATGCTGGACCCAGTTGATGGGCCGATTAGCGATCAACTGGCCCAACGTTTTGATCCCCGTCATTCTCGTCTGGATTTGGGGCAGGCGCCGCTGTTACGTTTTGTGGTGGCGCAGGAGAGCGATGGCCGCTGGTTGTTACTGGAATTGCAACATCACCTGATTGGCGACCATACCGCAATGAAAGTGATGAACCGTGAAGTGCAGGCGTTGCTTGCCGGACAAGGTAATAGCCTGCCTGACCCAGTACCGTTCCGCAATCTGGTGGCTCAGGCCCGGCTAGGGGGGGATCAGGAAGCGCATACCCGTTTCTTTACCGAGATGTTGGCGGAGGTAGAGGAACCCACTCTGCCATTCGGGCTGACGGACGTACATCGTGATGGGTCTCAGGAAATGGCGTCTCACCGGATGCTAACGGCCAACTTGAATGACCGTCTGCGTAGCCAAGCCCGGCATTTGGGCGTCAGTCTGGCGGCGTTGTGTCATCTGGCCTGGGCGCAGGTGTTGTCCTGTACCAGTGGTCAGGAGAAGGTGGTGTTTGGCACCGTGCTGTTTGGGCGCATGGCGGCGGGAGAAGGAGCTGACAATGGTATGGGGCTGTTTATCAATACCCTGCCGCTACGGCTGGATATGGATGATACGCCGGTACGAGATAGTGTACAGGCTGTACATGCCCGGTTGGCGGGATTGTTGGAACATGAGCATGCTTCACTGGCGCTGGCTCAACGATGCAGTGGGGTTGCCAGCGGTACGCCGCTCTTTAGCGCCTTGATGAACTACCGGCATAATGATCAGTCAGATCCTTTGGATGAAATGATAGACGGGATTGAATTCTTGGGCGAGCAGGAAAGCACCAACTATCCCTTCGGGATGTCGGTGGAAGACGATGGCGCTACATTGGGATTGATCGCTCATGTGGTGCAGCCGTTTGATCCGGAAAGACTATGCAATTATATGCAGCAGGCGCTGGAGAGTTTGGTTGAAGCCCTTGAACAAACGCCAGAAACAGCGGTACGGACATTGAACATCCTGCCTGCAACGGAACGCGCGTTGTTACTGGAAACTTGGAACGTCACGGAGACTCCGTATCCAGAGGCGTTATGTATTCATCAATTATTTGAGCAACAGGTGGAGAAAACCCCGCAGGCTACAGCACTGGCGTATCAAGATCAGACGCTGAGTTATGCGGAACTGAATACCCGTGCTAACCGTCTTGCTCATCAACTGATCGCGTTCGGCGTAATACCAAATCAGCCGGTGGCGATTTGCGTGGCGCGTTCCCCGGTGATGGTGGTGGCGTTGTTGGCAGTGCTGAAAGCTGGCGGGGCCTATGTGCCGCTGGATTCAACCTACCCGGCGGAACGTCTGACGTATATCCTGAATGACACTGCCCCATCAGTGGTATTGGCTGATGCGATTGGACAGGCTGCGCTGGGTGACGAAGCGCTGGCCGGGCTGACGATATTTGACCCGAATAGCCAGCCTGACCAGCCGGACAGCAACCCGCAGGTTTTGGCGTTGACGCCGCAGCATCTGGCCTATGTGATTTACACCTCCGGCTCTACTGGGCAGCCGAAAGGGGTGATGGTGGAACATCAGGCGGTCTATCAACGTCATATGGGGGTGAATGAACACTATGCTATCACCGCGCAAGACCGGGTATTGCAATTTGCTGCTTTTGCATTCGATGTTTCAGTAGAAGAGTGTTTCTCGACGTTATGCAACGGGGCTACGCTGATTATTCGCGATGATAGCTGGCTGGCGTCGATGCCGGAATTTATTGCTTTAGCCCGGCAGAACCGTATCACGGTGATGTTTTTGCCGACCTTATTCTGGTCTGAATTGGCGGCCAGAGACGATGGATTACCGCTGCCGGATGATCTCAGACTCATCATTATTGGCAGTGAGGCGGTCAAAAGAAACGCCATTCAGGACTGGTTTAGACAAGCAGGCCACCGACCTCAGCTATTGAACGCTTATGGTCCGACGGAAAATACCGTGACGGCGACTTGTAAGGAAATATTATCTCCAGCAGATGATCGTTCTATCGGTCGGCCGATTAGGAATACTCGCGTCTACTTACTGGACAGACACGGCCAACCTGTGCCATTAGGCTGCGTAGGCGAAATGTATATTGGCGGCGTGGGGGTGGCGCGAGGTTATCTGAACCGGCTGACATTGAGCGCGGAACGTTTTCTGCCAGATTCCTTTAGTCCGATGTTCGATGCACGGATGTATCGCACTGGAGATTTAGCCCGCTTCCTGCCGAACGGTGAGTTGGAATTCTTCGGTCGTAACGACCAACAGGTGAAAATTCGTGGCTTCCGGGTTGAGTTAGGGGAAATTGAAACCCGGCTGGTGGAATACCCGGCGGTGCAAGAGGCGGCGGTGCTGGCGCTGGATGATGAACAGGGCAAACGGCTGGTTGCCTACGTGGCGGCGGAAGCGAATGAGGGGTTAGCTGCCGGTTTGCGTGAACATCTGAGTGCCGTTTTACCTGATTATATGATACCGGTGGCCTTTGTGCGGTTGGATAGCTTCCCGCAGACCCCGAATGGCAAGCTGGATCGCCGGGCGTTGCCAGCACCGGGGGAGGAAGCGTTTGCTCGTCAGGTCTATGAAGCTCCGCAAGGGAAGATAGAAACGATGCTGGCGGCTGTCTGGTGTGAATTATTGGGCGTTGAGCAGATTAGTCGGCATGACAGTTTCTTTGCATTGGGCGGTCATTCACTGCTCGCTGTGCGTATGATTGAACGATTGCGGCGTATCGGTTTGGGTGTATCGGTACAAACGCTATTCCAATATCCAACACTTCGTGTTCTGGCCCAGTCTCTGGTTCAGCATGATGAAATCCGGGTGCCTGACAACCGTATTACACCGGATACGACGATGCTGACACCGGCAATGTTGCCGCTGATTGATTTAACTCAGGCTGATATTGACCATATCGTCAAACAGGTACCGGGCGGAGTGGCGAATATTCAGGATATCTATGCCTTGTCGCCGTTGCAGGATGGTATTTTGTTCCACCATCTGTTGGAGAAGGAAGGTGATCCGTATCTGTTAATCAGCCAGATGGTTTTTGCTGATCGGGCGCTGTTGGATCGTTATTTGGCGGCGATTCAGCGAACTATTGAGCGGCACGATATTCTGCGTACCGCCTTTATCTGGCAAGGATTGTCAATGCCGGCACAAGTGGTCTGGCGTCAGGCCCCACTGTCCGTGACGGAGCTGACGTTGAACCCGGCTGACGGTCAGGTCAGTGACCAGTTAACTCAGCGTTTTGATCCCGCTCAGTATCGTCTCGACCTGAGTCAAGCCCCGTTACTGCGTTTTGTTATCGCGCAGGAAACTGATGGTCGCTGGTTGTTACTGGAATTGCATCATCACTTGATTGGTGACCATGAAACGATGGAAGTGATGCACCGCGAAGTGCAGGCGTATCTGATGGGGCAGGAGGAGAGCTTGCCGGCGCCGGTTCCTTTCCGCAATTTAGTGGCGCAGGCCCAATTGGGCGTCAGTCAGGAAGAGCACACCCGTTTCTTTACCGAGATGTTGGCGGAGGTGGATGAATCGACGTTACCATTCGGGCTGACGGAGATACATCGCGATGGTTCACAGGTGACGGAATCCCATCGGATGTTGGTTCCTGAGCTAAATGACCGTTTGCGTAGTCAGGCCCGGCGTTTGGGTGTCAGTCTGGCGGCGCTGTGTCATCTGGCTTGGGCACAGGTGTTATCCTGTACCAGTGGTCAGCAGAGTGTCGTGTTTGGTACGGTGCTGTTTGGGCGTATGCAAGCGGGGGATGGTGTTGACAATGGCATGGGGTTGTTTATCAATACTTTGCCGTTACGGCTGGATATCGATGAGACCCCAGTACGGGACAGCGTGCAAGCCGCCCATACTCGACTCGCCGGATTATTAGCGCATGAACATGCTTCATTAGCACTGGCTCAGCGTTGCAGTGGGGTTGCCAGCGGTACGCCACTCTTTAGCGCCCTGTTGAACTATCGACATAATGCCTTATCGGCAACGTCAGATGAACTTATCAGCGGTATTGAATTTCTGGGCGGACAGGAGCGAACCAACTATCCATTTGTATTGTCGGTGGAGGATTTTGGTGAATCTCTGGGGCTGACGGCTCAGGTAGTGCAACCGTTTGATCCGGAAAGCCTATGCGGTTATATGCAACAGGCGCTGGAGAGTCTGGTAGAAGCTTTGGAGCAAGCGCCGGAGACACCGATACGAGCGTTGAACATCCTGCCTGAAACGGAACGCTCGTTGTTGCTGGAAACCTGGAACGCCACGGAAACCGCCTATCCTGATGCGTTATGTATTCATCAACTGTTTGAGCGGCAGGTAGAGAAAACCCCAGAAGCGACGGCGCTGATAGCGGGAGATAAAACCTTAAGCTATACAGAACTGAATACATGTGCTAACCGGTTGGCTCATCAGCTAATCGAACAGGGGATTCGCCCGGATGACCATGTTGCGATCCTGTTAGAGCGCTCGATGGAGCTGGTGGTGGCCCAATTGGCGATTCTCAAAGCCGGCGCTGTTTACGTGCCGGTTGATCCCAGTATGCCGGATGAGCGGAAAAACTGGCTGATAAGTGATTGTTCCGCCCGGTTGTTGCTTACCGATACTCGGACTGATATTCCGGCTAACTTGACTATTCCGTTACTGCGTCTCTCGGATGAGAAAAGTGCGAACAGAGAGCAAGATCGTGTCAATCCTGATTTGCCGCGTTCCAGCACCGACTTGGCGTATATCATGTATACCTCCGGTTCTACCGGCACACCGAAAGGGGTTTTGGTGCCGCATCGTGCTATGGTCCGTCTGGTCATCAATAATGGCTATGCCAACATCGGACCGGAGGATCGAGTTGCTTTTACCGCTAATCCCGCTTTCGATGCCAGCACGTTTGAAGTGTGGGCGCCGTTGCTTAACGGTGGTGCTTTAGTGGTTATCGATCGCGCCACCTTATTGACGCCACAGGAGTTAGTACTGACTTTACAGGAGCGCCGTATCACGGTGCTGTGGCTGACTATCGGGTTGTTTAACCGGTTGGCGGCAGAGTTATCTCCGGTTTTGCCGCAAATTAAAATCCTGATTTTCGGCGGAGATATACCCGATTTACAGGTGATTGCTCAGGTTCTGGATAATCGTCCGCCACAGCAATTATTGCAGGCTTATGGTCCGAGTGAGGGAACCACCTTTACCACTATGTATCCTATCGAGGCGTTACCACCGGGAGCGACCCGAATCCCCATTGGTCGGCCGATAGCCAATACGCGGGTTTATCTGCTGGATGCTTATGGTCAGCCAGTACCGCCGGGGGTGATCGGTGAAATTTATGTCGGTGGCGATGGGGTCGCTCAAGGTTATTTCAATCGTCCTGAGTTAACCGCCGAACGTTTCCTTGTCGATCCGTTCAGTGATAGCCCGGAGGCGCGCATGTACCGCACCGGGGATTTGGCCCGCTATTTGCCGGACGGTAATCTGGAATTTCTGGGCCGTAATGACCAACAGGTTAAAATCCGAGGATTCCGAATTGAACCGGGAGAAATTGAGGCGCGTCTGGTAGAGCACCCGGCGGTGCGTGAGGCGGCGGTGTTGGCGTTAGGTGATGGGGCGGAGAAACGGCTGGCGGCCTATGTGGCGGCAGCCGAAGATGATGATCTGGTGAATAACTTGCGTGCTCACCTGAGTAAAATCTTACCTGATTATATGGTGCCGTCCGCCTTTGTGCGTCTGGAGGCGTTTCCGTTGACGTCGAATGGTAAGTTGGATCGTCGGGCGCTGCCAGCGCCAGATAGTGAAGCTGTTGCCCGTCAGGTTTACGTAGCGCCGCAAGGTGAAACGGAAATGACGCTGGCGGCGATTTGGCGTGAATTACTGGGGATTGAACAGGTTGGCCGGTATGACAGTTTCTTTGCGCTGGGCGGCCATTCACTGCTCGCTGTACGCATGATTGAACGCCTGCGTCACTTAGGGTTGACATTGGCGGCGCGTGATCTGTTCCGGTCTCCGGTGCTATCAGATTTGGCGCAGACGTTGGGACAGCATCAGGCTGTAATTGTGCCGCCGAATGTCATTACACCGGCAACTACGGTGCTGACGCCGGCGATGTTACCGCTGATTGATTTGACTCAAACTGATATTGACCGCATCGTCGGGCAAGTGCCGGGCGGGGTTGCCAATATTCAGGATATCTATGCCTTGTCGCCGTTGCAGGACGGTATTTTGTTCCACCACTTACTGGCAAGCGAAGGGGACCCGTATTTGTTAACCGGCCAGATGGTCTTTACTGAGCGGACTCTGTTGGACCGTTATCTGGCGGCGGTGCAACAGGTGATTAATAGACACGATATCCTGCGCACAGCCTTTATCTGGGAAGGGTTGTCAGTACCCGCTCAAGTGGTTTGGCGTCAGGCATCCTTGTCGGTGACTGAGCTGACGCTAAACCCGGCCGATGGACCGGTTAGCGAACAATTGACTGAACGTTTTGATCCCCGTCATCATCGTCTGGATCTGAGCGAAGCGCCGTTATTGCGCTTTGTGGCGGCACAGGAAAGGGACGGCCGTTGGATTGTCCTGCAATTGCTGCATCATCTGATTGGCGACCATACCACGCTGGACGTGATGAATAATGAAGTTCAGGCGTATCTTACCGAACAGGAGCAGAACCTACCGCCTCCAGTCTCTTTCCGTAATCTGGTGGCTGAGGCTCGGCTCGGGGTGAATCAGGCAGCGCATATCCGCTTCTTTACCGAGATGCTGGCGGAGGTGGATGAACCCACGTTGCCGTTTGGATTGACAGAGGTGCATCGTGATGGTTCACAGGTGACGGAATCGCAGCGGATGCTGGCGCCTGAGCTGAATGACCGTTTGCGTGGTCAAGCCCGGCGTCTGGGGGTGAGTCTGGCTGCTTTGTGCCATCTGGCTTGGGCACAGGTGTTGTCACATACCAGCGGGCAGGAAAAGGTGGTGTTCGGTACCGTTGTATTTGGGCGTATGGCAGTGGGGAAAGGGGTTGACAGCGGTATGGGGCTGTTTATCAATACTTTGCCGTTGCGGCTGGACATGGACGATACGTCGGTGCGTGATAGTGTACTGGCGGCGCATAATCGGTTGGCGGGGTTGTTGGAACATGAACATGCGTCACTGGCGTTGGCTCAACGTTGTAGCGGTGTACAGGATGGCATTCCACTGTTTAGCGCTCTGTTGAATTACCGACATAATGATCAGCCGGATCTTTTGGATGAAATGATGAGCGGTGTTGAATTCCTTAGCGCACAGGAATTTACCAACTATCCGTTCGCTTTATCGGTAGAAGATTTTGGGAACGCACTGGGGCTGACGGCTCAAGTTGTCCAACCGTTTGAGTCGGAACGAGTATGCGGTTATATGCAACAGGCGTTGGAGAGTCTGGTGGAGGCATTGGAACAGACCCCCGAAACGCCAGTACGGGCATTGAACATCCTGCCGGAAACGGAACGTACCTTATTGCTGGAAACTTGGAATGCGACAACGGGACTCCCATATACTAATCCGGGATGTATTCATCAGTTATTTGAACAACAGGTGGAGAACACCCCTGACGCGATAGCGTTAGTGTATGAAGAACAATCTCTCAGCTATGCGGAACTGAATGCCTGTGCTAACCGGTTAGCTCATCAACTAATTGCGCTAGGTGTAGAACCGGATCAACGGGTGGCGGTTTGCGTGGCGCGCTCTCCGGCGATGGTGGCGGGATTGTTGGCGGTGCTGAAAGCTGGCGCGGCTTATGTGCCGTTGGACCCGGATTATCCGGGCGAACGTCTGACGCATATTTTGGCCGATGTTTCACCGGTTATTTTACTGGCTGATACTGTTGGGCGTACCGCTTTGGGCGAGAACGTGCTGACCGGGTTGACAGTGCTTGATCCGAATACATTGCCTGACCTGCCAGACAGCAATCCACAGAGACCTGAATTGACCTCACGACATCTGGCGTATGTGATTTACACCTCCGGTTCGACCGGCACGCCGAAGGGGGTGATGGTTGAACATAAGCAACTGGTTAGTCAAATTACTTCGCTGAACACGAAGTGGTTGTTTAACGCATCTGACCGTCTATTACAGTTTTGCAACCCTTCTTTTGACGTTTGCGCATCAGAAATATTTTGTGCAATAACACAGGGGGCGCAATTAGTCTTGAGGACAAATCAATGGCTTCTGAGTGCGCAGGAGTTCTGGCGTCTATGTGAGTCTTATCAAATTACCTACATTGCGATACCGGCCCAATTCTGGCGGATAATATCAAATGTCAATGAAGGCGATATCTATAAAGGCTTAAGGACGATTTGTATTGGTGGGGAAGCGATATCGGATCATGAGTTACAACGTTGGTTATCGGCTCACGGTGAATACCCAGTTCTCGCTAATTGCTACGGTCCTACAGAGGCCACGATTACCACGACGACATCCTGCCTAAACGAGGGGATGGGGCAGGCTAATATCATTGGCCGTCCGCTGCCGAATACACGTGTTTACTTGCTGGATATTCAGGGGCAGCCAGTGCCGTTAGGAGCGGTGGGAGAGTTGTATATCGGGGGCGTTGGTGTAGCACGGGGTTATCTCAACCGTCCTGAACTGACGGCTGAATGCTTCCTTACCGATCCGTTTAGCGATAATCCAAATGCACGGATGTATCGAACTGGGGATTTGGTTCGTTACTTGCCGGATGGCAAGCTGGAATTCCTGGGACGTAATGATCATCAGGTGAAAATTCGGGGCTTCCGTGTTGAACCGGGTGAAATTGAGGCCCGCTTGGTAGAGCATCCTGCGGTCAGTAAATCTGTGGTGCTGGCATTGGGTGAAGGGCAGGACAAACGCTTGGTGGCTTATGTGGCGGCGCAAGCGGATGAGAAGTTAGCGAATAGCTTGCGTACCCACTTGAGCGCCATTTTACCTGACTATATGGTGCCGTCAGCCTTTGTGCGTCTGGACGCCTTTCCATTGACGCCAAACGGTAAGTTGGATCGTCATGCGTTACCGGAGCCGGACAGTGAAGCGTTTGTTCGTCAGGTTTACGAGGCGCCGCAAGGAGAAACGGAAACCGTATTAGCGGCGATTTGGTGCGAATTGTTAGGGATTGAGCAGGTTAGCCGGTATGACAATTTCTTCGCGTTGGGCGGTCACTCGCTGCTTGCTATGCGAATGATGAATCTTGCCGCTGGTCAGGGATTGATTTTTACGTTAAATACGTTGTTCCAATTTCCAGGATTGTCCGAACTGGCCGCAAAAATCACCTCAGATTTATTGTCTCAGCCGCAAAGCAGCGCTGTATTGGTGCGACCTGATGGCGCCGGATTGCCATTGTTCTTTGTTCCCAGCGGCATGGGTGATTATTCTTATGTCTTCGGGCTGGCTAATCATATTCCGTCGGGCTATCCGATTTATGCGCTGCCTTGGCCATCCATCATTGAAGAATCGATGTTAACGATGGAAGAGCAAGCTGCCAGAATGATCGCTTTGATGAAAGCTGTTCAACCGGCGGGCCCATACCGGATAAGCGGCTACTCTTCCGGTGGGATATTGGCTTATGCCATTGTTCAGCAACTTTTGAGTACTGGAGAACGAGTCAATTTCCTGGGGTTGATTGACACGCCTGCTCCTCATTATTTTGGCAAAGAGGCCATGCAATCCAAACATCATTTCTTTACTGAGCTGGCCCGGCAGTCAGGGAAGGCGTGCAAAGAAGAGATTGCGGCGCTATACCGGCGAATTGATGAATTGAATTTGGTTCAGTTTATTGCTGCGGCGCAAGAGTTGACGTTATATCCAGCAAACCTGCGTGCTGATGTGATCGCAAAACGTTGGCAGCAGATCGAACGTTATACACAAATCGTTACGGATTATGAGCCGCCAGCATTAGCAATAACGCTGCATCAGTTCTATGCGGTAGAACCTTCTCCAGCTATCTCTTTTGTGGCAGATGAAAAGCCAGAGTCTGTGAGCATAGAACCATCATTAGGTTGGGGGCGGATAATGCCCGACACTTTACTCCAGTTGATTGCTATTCCGGGTAACCATTTTAGTTTATTGGAGGATGATGAAAATAGAACCGCTTTAGCTCAGATTTTGAGTAGGGCGTTGACAACCAACTATGACGAGGAGACTTCGTAATACTGATATATTAAGGAGGTACTCAATTATTTAGTTATGGTGTGAAAATCCGGTATGTATTTATTATACCGGATTTTTTATGCATTAAAATAGAATAAGGGAAGTTATCATTTACATATAAGTTATTTTTTTAGGTTTTTTTGTTATTATTGTTGCTATTTTATATTGTGTGATCTCAAACGGATTTTATTGTTGATTTTATTTTGTTTTATTGATTGCCTTGGTATCAAAATTATATTTTTAATTGTAGTGTTATTGTTGGGAATATTTCTTGTGATAGATAATTATGAGAAGATAATAGAAGATATGATCATGGCAATGTGTTTTTGGGTAGTGATATAGGATGCTTTAATTATCCTTAATTTCATGATCTCGCTCTAGAATATATTAGGTTTATTTTAAATACCTGTGATAATTAAAAGCCTTACCTATTAGAGATAATTGTTGCTGGCTATTCTTATATACCTTATAGATTTCAAGATGCATCGCGACGGCAAGGGAGTGAATCCCCGGGAGCATAGATAACTATGTGACCGGGGTGAGCGAGTGCAGCCAACAAAGAGGCAACTTGAAAGATGACGGGTATAAATGAACAGCAAACACGGACAGTGCGGAAAACCCAGCGTATACACGCAGTGTGTGAGGGGTGATTCGCCTCGCTTATGGCAAAAAATAGCAAAAAAATAGCCCTCTTTGATAGGCAGTAAATGTATATGTTGGGAGGAGTATCTAATTGAATAATATTAAGATTTATCCTGTCTTGCATCACGTGTTGGTAAATATTGCGGGGCATCAGAAAAATAACATCACAAAACGCTCTAATTGGAATACATCTCGTTACAATCAATATTTTATTGCGTTAACTATTATACATGTCACATTATTTTATTATTTTGAAATAATACGTAGTGATATTAATTGTAATTTGTAATGTTTCTTTATGGTATTGGATATAATAATTCCCTTGTAGGATTAAGAATAGAGTTTTTTATTTGTGTAATTAATGTTGGTTATTTGTTCGGTTACTAGGGGGATTGGCATAAAAAATGATCAATTGGCCGTTATTAATCGAATGATGGCAAAGTGTCTTAATATTTTGAATTGATTTCGGATATGTCCGTTTTTATTTCTTGGGGGCAAGAAGTAAGAAAGAAATATTGGTGATGGCTGTCAGGTATGACAGTTTTCAAATTTCTAACAGATTCGTTGAGGTAATAAATGAAAGGTAACATTGCTACAGCGGGAAATGCTCTTAAAGATGAAGCTCTCTCTCAGATGTCATGTGAAAATATAACTCATAATACGTATGATACATCGATTCCACCACGAGAATGCGTTGTGGTGGGGGGAACAACCCTTGCGGTGTTTTGCGCCGAGCAAATTCTGGCGGCTGGGCATACCATACAAGCAGTGCTACCTACTGATAATGTTCTACAAACGTGGGCTGCCCAGCAAGGGATTGCTTGTGTGAATTCGGTTGAGGCATTACAAGAACAAATCACGTCACAGCCTGTCGATTGGCTTTTTTCAATCGTCAACCCAATCATTTTGCCAGAATCACTAATTAAACAAATTCGTAGCGGGGCTTTTAATTATCACAATAGCCCACTACCACGTTATGCGGGCAGTCATGCGACTTCTTGGGCGTTGTTAGCCCGAGAGACCCATTACGCTATTTCTTGGCACTGCATTGAAGGCGGTGTAGATGCCGGCGATATTGCTGTGCAATGGCCAGTATCAATTGAAGAACAGGATAACGCTTTCTCGTTGAATCTGAAGTGTTATCAAGCGGCTCAGAAAGGATTTGTTGAACTACTAAAAAATCTGGGGCGCGACGCACTGGTGACTTATCCTCAAGATCTCTCGCAACGGAGTTTTTATGCTCAGTCGCGTCGTCCCGATTGGGGGGGATATTTGTGTTGGGAGCAGTCGGCAGAAGTCCTGTCAGCTTTAGTGCGAGCATTGGATTTTGGGGAAAATTATTTAAATCCATTGGGTTGCCCGAAACTGTTACTGAGGCATGGCCCGGTACAAATTTCCTGGCTTGAGCGGTTGAACACATGCTCTCAGGGGATACCCGGTACGTTGATTAGTGTGGAGGAGGATGCCTGGCAGGTGACGACCAGCAGTGAGGATGTGCGGATCGGGGGATTCGCTACCCTTGAAGGTCATTTGTTGTCTGCCAAAGAACTTGCCGATATATCGGAACTTAGGCCGGGCAAACAGCTTCCTTTGCTCTCCTCACAACAAGCGCAGAATGTAAAAGATACCCTGCAAACACTCGCACCCAGTGAACCATTTTGGTATAAGCGTCTTGCCTCGTTACAACCCCTCCAGTTACCTTTTGAAATCATTGGGAAACAGGCAGAACCCCGATGGGGAATGAGTCCCTGGCAGCCTCCATTGCTAAAAAACGCTGGAGAAGATCCATTACAGGCATTGTTGCAGGTATTCGTTATCTATCTTGCGCGTTTGACTCAGCAGACTGAACTGCAAATCGGTTGGTGTGTGGATGAGGCAAACGATAAACCAGATATATTGACCGGGTTGTCATCGGTGGCGCCGATGGTTGTTAAGGCGGCGTTTGATAAGCCGTGGTCTGTGGTAGCTGATTGGGTTGATGATGAACTTGCTCGATTGGCACGGCACCGCACATTTAGTCGAGATCTTCTCTCCCGTTCTCCTTCACTGCGGGCTATCCCGGAATTAAGAACAAGCCAGCCGTGGCAGATCGCCGTTTCTGTGATACAGGATGACAAATCGTGTGATCAGACGGTATCCGGCGAATTGCTGACGTTCCAAATGAATGCGCAGGGCGGTTTTCGCTGGATCTATGATGAAAATCGCTTGAGTCCAGAAGTTATTCTGCGGATGAGTGAGCATTTGCAGGTGCTGGCGTCATCAAAAAGGATGAGTGATGAAATCCCCATTGGACAGCTTAATTTATTACCTGAGGCTGAACGCAAGCTGTTATTGGAAACTTGGAACGCCACGGAAACCGCCTATCCTGAGGCGTTATGTGTCCATCAGTTGTTTGAACAGCAAGTAGAGAAAAAACCGGAGGCAACGGCACTGATAGCGGGAGATAAAATCTTCAGTTATATGGAACTGAATACCCGCGCCAATCGGTTAGCTCGTCAGCTCATTGCTCAAGGGGTGTGTCCCGGTGATCATGTTGCATTTCTGCTAGCACGCTCGATGGAGCTAGTCGTCGCCCAATTGGCGATTCTCAAAGCCGGGGCCGTTTACGTACCGATTGATCCCAGTGTGCCGGATGAGCGGAAAAACTGGCTAATAAGTGATTGTTCCGCCAGATTGTTGCTTACCGATACACAGGCGGATATTCCGGCTAATCTGGCTGTGCCGCTGTTTTATCTCTCGGATGAGACAGACATAGGTCGCGAGGAAGAATACCTTAACCTTGACTTACCGCGTTCCAGCACCGAGTTAGCGTATATTATGTACACCTCCGGTTCTACCGGGACGCCCAAAGGGGTATTGGTGCCGCATCGTGCGGTGGTCCGGTTGGTTATTAATAATGGCTATGCTGAAATTGGACCGGATGATCGGGTGGCTTTTGCCGCTAATCCGGCTTTTGATGCCAGCACGTTTGAAGTCTGGGCGCCGTTGCTTAATGGCGGCGCGTTAGTGGTTGTTGAGCACGCTACTTTGCTGACGCCGCAGGCGTTTGTACAGGCTTTACAGGTTCAGCAAATAACCGTTCTGTGGTTGAGTGTCGGATTGTTTAACCGGCTGGCAGCGGAACTATCTCCGGTTTTGCCGCAGATAAAGCTGCTGATTGTCGGCGGAGACGCTCTTGATCCCCATGTTATCGGTCAGGTACTGAATACCAGTCCGCCACAACAGCTATTAAATGGTTATGGGCCAAGTGAAGGCACCACCTTTACGGCAACATACCGAATCAATTCAGTAGCGCCGGGAGCGACCAACATCCCGATTGGCCGACCGGTAGCTAACACACGGGTTTATCTGTTGGATGCCTATGGTCAGCCGGTACCGTTAGGGGCAGTCGGAGAGATTTATGTGGGTGGCGATGGGGTGGCCTGTGGTTATCTTAATCGGCCTGAATTGACCGCTGAACGTTTCCTTGTCGATCCGTTCAGTGATAACCCGGATGCTCGTCTATACCGCACCGGGGATTTGGCGCGTTATTTGCCGGACGGTAATCTGGAATTCCTGGGCCGAAACGATCAGCAGGTTAAAATCCGCGGCTTCCGCGTGGAGTTAGGAGAAATCGAAACTCGGTTAGCAGAGCACCCAATGGTGCGTGAAGCGGCGGTGTTAACATGGGGAGATGGTCAGGAAAAACGGCTGGCGGCCTATGTGGCGGCGGAAGCTCGTGACGGGTTGGTGAACAGCCTGCGTGATCATCTGCAAGCTATTTTGCCTGACTACATGGTACCGTCAGCCTTTGTGCGGCTGGATGCCTTTCCATTGACGCCGAATGGTAAATTGGATCGTCGTGCGCTACCGGCACCGGATGGTGAAGCCTTTGCCCGTCAAGTTTACGCCGCGCCTCAGGGAGAAACAGAAATAGCGCTGGCGGCGATTTGGCGTGAATTATTGGGGATTGAGCAGATCAGCCGGTATGACAGCTTTTTTGCTCTGGGTGGTCATTCGCTACTCGCGATACGGGTGGTTGAACGCCTGCGTCACCTGGGATTGACATTGACGGCGCGTGATATGTTCCAATCGCCGGTGTTGTCAGACTTGGCCCAAACATTGGGACAGCATCAGGCTGTGATAGTCCCGCCTAACGTCATCACCCCGGCAACTACGGCGCTGACGCCGGCGATGTTGCCGCTGATTGATTTAACTCAGGCTGACATTGATCGCATCGTCGGGCAGGTGCCGGGCGGGATCGCTAATATTCAGGATATCTATGCCCTGTCGCCGTTGCAGGACGGTATTTTATTCCACCACTTGCTGGCAAACGAAGGCGACCCGTATCTGTTGACGGGGCAGATGGCTTTTGCTGATCGGATTCTGCTGGATCGTTATCTGGCGGCGGTTCAACGGGTGGTTGATCGGCACGATATTCTGCGTACCGCTTTTATTTGGCAAGGATTGTCTGTCCCGGCGCAGGTGGTCTGGCGTCAGGCTACCTTGTCGGTGACTGAATTGACACTAAACCCGGTTGATGGACCCGTTAGTGACCAGCTAACCCGGCACTTTGATCCACGTCAGCATCGTCTCGACCTGAGCGAAGCGCCATTATTGCGTTTTGTCGTGGCGCAGGAAACGGATGGCCGTTGGATCTTGCTGCAATTGCTGCATCACCTGATTGGCGACCATGAAACAATGGAAGTGATGCACCGCGAAGTGCAGACATATCTAACGGGTCAGGAGGAGAACCTGTCTGCGCCGGTACCTTTCCGCAATTTGGTGGCGCAGGCTCGGCTGGGCGTAAGTCAGGAGGAACATACCCGTTTCTTTACCGAAATGCTGGCGGAGGTGGATGAACCGACGCTGCCATTCGGGCTGACAGAGGTGCACCGCGACGGCTCACAGGTGACGGAATTCCACCGGATGTTGACGCCTGAATTGAATGCGCGTCTGCGCGGTCAGGCTCGGCGTTTGGGCGTCAGTCTGGCGGCGTTATGTCATTTGGCTTGGGCGCAGGTGTTGTCGCGTACCAGTGGGCAGGAACAAGTCGTGTTTGGCACCGTACTGTTTGGGCGGATGCAGGCAGCGGATGGCGCTGACAATGGTATGGGGCTGTTTATTAATACCTTGCCGTTGCGGTTGGGTATCGATGAAACCCCGGTACGGGAGAGTGTACAGATTGCTCATTCCCAACTCGCCGGATTATTAGCGCATGAGCATGCGTCACTGGCGCTGGCTCAGCGTTGCAGTGGGGTTGCCAGCGGTACGCCGCTCTTTAGCGCTCTGTTGAACTATCGGCATAATGCCTTATCGGCAACGTCAGATGAGCTGATAGCCGGTATTGAATTTCTTGGCGTACAAGAGCGAACCAACTACCCGTTAGTGCTGTCGGTGGAGGATTTTGGCGATGCGCTGGGACTGACAGCTCAGGTAGTGCAACCGTTTGAGTCGGAACGGGTATGCGGCTATATGCAACAGACGCTGGAGAGTCTGGCGGAGGCCCTTGAGCAAGCCCCGGAGATGCCGGTTCGGGCATTGGAAATTCTGCCGGAAGCGGAGCGTACCTTGTTGCTGACAACCTGGAACGCCACGGAAACCGTCTACCCTGATCAGTTATGTATCCATCAGTTATTTGAACAGCAGGCGGAGAAAACGCCTGACGCGATAGCATTAGTGTGTGAAGGACAGACTCTCAGTTATGCCGAATTAAATGCCCGTGCTAACCGATTGGCTCGTCAGCTCATTGCACAAGGGGTATGTTCCGGCGATCATGTCGCGCTCCTGCTAGCGCGTTCAATAGAACTGGTGATGGCCCAATTGGCGATTCTCAAAGCCGGCGCTGTTTACGTGCCGATAGATCCCAATATGCCGGATGAGCGGAAAAATTGGCTAATAGGTGATTGTTCCGCCAAATTACTGCTCACCGATACACAAAGAGATATCCCGGCGGATCTGGCTGTACCGCTGTTTCATCTCTCAGATGAGGCAGATACGGGCTGCGAAGAAGATCGCCTTAATATTGACTTACCGCGTTCCAGCACTGAGTTGGCGTATATTATGTACACTTCCGGTTCTACTGGGATACCCAAAGGGGTTCTGGTGCCGCATCGTGCGGTGGTCCGGCTGGTCATCAACAATGGCTACGCTGAAATTGAACCAGATGACCGAGTGGCCTTTGCCGCTAATCCGGCTTTCGATGCCAGCACGTTTGAAGTCTGGGCGCCGTTGCTCAATGGCGGCGCATTAGTGGTTGTCGATCACGCCACTTTGCTGACGCCGCTAGAGTTTGTACAGGTTTTACAGATTCAACGAATTACTGTTCTGTGGTTGAGTGTCGGATTGTTTAACCAGTTGGCAGAGGAATTGTCTCCGGTTTTGCCGCAGATAAGGCTCCTGATTGTTGGCGGAGATGCTCTTGATCCTCATGTTATCGGTCAGGTATTGCGCACGAATCCGCCACAACAGCTATTAAATGGCTATGGGCCGAGTGAAGGCACCACCTTTACGGCCACATACCGTATCAATGCAGTAGCGCCGGGAGCGACCAACATCCCGATTGGCCGACCGGTAGCCAACACGCGGGTTTATTTGTTGGATATTTATGGTCAACCGGTGCCGTTGGGGGTGGTCGGAGAGATTTATGTGGGTGGCGATGGGGTGGCCTGTGGTTATCTTAATCGGCCTGAATTGACCGCTGAACGTTTCCTTGTCGATCCGTTCAGTAATAACCCGGATGCCCGTCTGTACCGCACCGGGGATTTGGCGCGCTATCTGCCGGACGGCAATCTGGAGTTCCTAGGCCGCAATGATCAGCAGGTTAAAATCCGCGGTTTCCGCATTGAACCAAAGGAAATTGAGGCCCGGTTGGCCGAGCATCCAACGGTGCGTGAGGTTGCGGTGTTGGTACAGGGGGAAGGACAGAACAAACGGCTGGTGGCCTATGTGGTGGAATCAGAGAATGACGGTCTGGTGGACAGCTTGCATACTCACCTGAGTACCATTTTACCTGACTATATGGTACCAACGGCCTTTGTGCGGTTGGATGCTTTTCCGTTGACCCCGAATGGTAAGTTGGATCATCGGGCGCTACCGGCGCCGGACAATGAAATGGTTGCCCGTCAGGTTTATGCCGAGCCTCAGGGGAAAACAGAAATCGCATTGGCGGCGATTTGGCGTGAATTACTGGGGATTGAGCAGATAAGTCGGTATGACAGCTTTTTTGCTCTGGGTGGTCATTCGCTGCTCGCTGTGCGTATGATTGGACGCTTGCGTCACCTGGGATTGACATTGACGGCGCGTGATCTGTTCCAGTCGCCGGTGCTGTCAGACTTGGCGCAAACGTTAGGACAGCATCAGGCAGTGATAGTGCCGCCTAACGTCATTACGCCAGCAACCACAGAGTTGACACCGGCAATGTTGCCGCTGATTGATTTGACTCAAGCTGATATTGATTGCATCGTCGGACAGGTGCCGGGAGGGGTAGCCAATATTCAGGACATCTATGCGCTGTCGCCATTGCAGGATGGTATTTTGTTCCACCATTTGCTGGAGAATGAAGGTGATCCCTATCTGTTAATCAGTCAGATGGCCTTTGCTGACCGGAATCTGTTGGATCGTTATCTGACAGCGGTTCAGGGGGTGGTTGATCGCCATGATATTCTGCGTACCGCTTTTATCTGGCAGGGATTGTCAATTCCGGCACAGGTAGTCTGGCGTCAGGCTACTTTATCGGTGACGGAACTGACACTAAACTCGGCTGATGGTCCGATCAGCGACCAGTTAACCCGGCGTTTTGATCCGCGTCGTCATCGCCTTGATTTGAAGGAAGCCCCGTTATTACGTTTTGTGGCAGCGCAAGAAACTGATGGCCGTTGGGTCCTGCTGCAATTGCTACATCACCTGATTGGCGACCATGAAACGATGGAAGTGATGCACCGTGAAGTGCAGGCGTACCTGACAGGTCAGGAGGCGAGTCTGCCTGCGCCGGCGCCTTTCCGTAATCTGGTGGCGCAAGCTCGGTTGGGGATGAGTCAGGAAGAACATACCCGTTTCTTTACTGACATGTTAGCGGAGGTAGATGAACCCACGTTACCGTTTGGGTTAACGGAAGTGCATCGTGATGGCACTCAGGTGGCTGAATCTCACCGGATGTTAGCGTCTGAGCTTAATAATCGTTTGCGTAGTCAGGCTCGACGTTTGAGTGTGAGTCTGGCGACCTTGTGTCATTTGGCATGGGCGCAGGTATTGGCGCGTACTAGCGGGCAAGATCAAGTGGTGTTCGGTACTGTGCTGTTTGGCCGTATGGCAGCGGGAGACGGGGCTGACAATGGCATGGGGCTGTTTATTAATACCTTGCCGTTGCGGTTGAATATGGATGATACCCCAGTACAGGACAGTGTACAGACCGCCCATACCCGATTGGCCGGATTATTAGCGCATGAACATGCGTCACTGGCGCTGGCCCAGCGTTGCAGCGGTGTGCAGGGTGAGATCCCTCTGTTTAATAGCTTATTGAACTATCGGCACAATACTTTGCCGGTAACGTCAGGTGATTTGATAAGCGGTATTGAGTTTCTTGGCGCGCAGGAGCGGACCAACTATCCATTAATGCTATCGGTGGAGGATTTTGGCGATGCTCTAGGGCTGACGGCTCAGGTAGTGCAGCCGTTTGATCCGGAAAGCCTATGCGGTTATATGCAGCAGGCGCTGGAGAGCTTGGTGACAGCGCTGGAACAGGCCCCGGAAATGCCGGTACGACAGTTGGAAATTCTACCGGAAGCGGAGCGTACCTTGTTGTTAGAAACTTGGAACGCCACGGAAGTCGCCTATCCTGACCAGTTGTGCATTCATCAATTATTTGAACAACAGGTGGAGCAAACCCCGGACGCGCCAGCGTTAGTGTATCAAGAACAAACTCTCAGTTATGCCGAATTAAATACCCGTGCTAACCGTCTGGCTCATCAACTTATCGCACAAGGCGTCGTACCCGACCAGCGGGTAGCGATTTGTGTGACACGCTCACCGGCAATGGTGGTGGGATTGCTGGCGGTGATGAAAGCGGGCGGGGCTTATGTGCCGTTAGATCCGGCTTATCCTGGCACGCGTCTGGCTCATATTCTGACTGATGCTGCTCCGGCCGTGGTGCTGGCGGATAAGGCCGGTTGGTCTGCACTGGGTGAGGAAGCGCTGGCTGGGCTCACGGTACTGGACCCGAATATCTCGCCTGATCAGTCGGATAGTAATCCACAGGTATCTGGGCTGACCTCCCAGCATTTGGCCTATGTGATTTACACTTCCGGCTCTACAGGAGTGCCCAAAGGGGTGATGATTGAGCACCGCAATACGGTTAACTTCCTGTACTGGGCTCAGCAGGCTTTTGAAACCGAAGAGATCCGTAAGGTGCTTTTCTCAACGTCGATGAATTTCGACCTGTCTGTTTTTGAATGTTTTATGCCGTTGTGCCGTGGCGCGGCGATTCATCTGGTGGAGGATGCCCTGTCATTGATACAGCATGCTCTGTCGGTGACTTTGATTAACTCAGTTCCATCGGCGATGAAACCGTTATTGCAGGCTCAGGCGCTGATGGCGTCGGTTCATACGGTCAATCTGGCGGGGGAACCGCTTAAAGGCGCCTTAATTGAGCAGATTTTCGCAGAAACGCAAATACAGCGGTTGTGTAATCTCTATGGACCTTCTGAAACGACAACCTATTCTGCCTGGCTGCCGATACAGCGGGGTGACCGGATCATTGAAAGTATCGGGCGTCCGATAGCCAACACCGGCCTTTACTTACTGGATGAGTATGGTCAACCGGTGCCGTTAGGCGTGGTGGGGGAAATTTATATCGGCGGCGCGGGAGTGGCGCGTGGCTACCTCAATCGTCCTGACTTGACGGCGGAACGGTTCTTGATTGATCCGTTTAGTGATAAACCTGATGCCCGCATGTACCGCACTGGGGATTTAGCTCGTTATTTGCCGGACGGCAATCTGGAATTTCTGGGCCGTAACGACCAGCAGGTTAAAATTCGCGGCTTCCGCATTGAACCGGGTGAAATTGAATCCCGGTTGGTGGAACACCCGGCAGTGAGTGAGTCTGTGGTATTGGCGCAGGGAGAAGGGCAGGAAAAACGGCTGGTTGCCTATGTAGTGGCGGAATCCCATGAGGGGCTGGTAAATAGTCTACATACCTACCTGAGTGCCATGTTACCGGATTATATGGTACCGTCAGCTTTTGTGCGTCTGGATGCGTTTCCGTTAACGCCGAACGGTAAATTGGATCGTCAAGCGCTACCGGCGCCGGACAATGAAGCCGTTGCCCGTCAGGTTTATGAAGCGCCTCAGGGAGAAATGGAAATGGCGCTGGCGGCGATTTGGCGTGAAGTTCTGGGCGTTGAACAGATCAGCCGGTATGACAATTTCTTTGCTCTGGGCGGCCATTCGTTGCTGGCAGTGCGGGTGATGAACCGGGTAGCTGGTTTGGGTATTGAATTGCCGTTAACCACCCTGTTTAAATCCCCTTCGTTAAGGGCATTTGCTGAGGCTATGCAGACCCGGCAGAAGCAACCGGATACTATTCTGCCAGCCATTGTGCCGATATCCCGTGATGGGGCGTTACCGTTATCATTTGCTCAACAACGCTTATGGTTCCTGGCACAGCTTGAGGGCGTCAGTGAAACTTATCATATTCCGATGGCCCTGCGTTTGTGTGGTGAGTTGGATATCATGGCCTGGCAGAAGGCATTGGATACCTTATTTGCTCGCCATGAAGCATTACGTTCTGTCTTTGTCTCTGTAGATGGTCAGCCACAAGTGCGGCTGTTGGAGCCAGATAGCGGCTTACTGTTATCTCAATATGATCTGCGTGGGGTTCCGGATGCGGATGGGGTGCTTGAACGCTTGAGCGTGGAGGAAGCCCATGCGTCATTTGACCTTGAAAGTGGTCCGCTTATCCGCGCCTGTCTTATCCGGATCGCCGATGACGAATATCAATTTTTGCTAACTCAGCATCACATAATTTCCGATGGCTGGTCTGCCAATGTGCTGGTACAGGAACTGAATTTACTCTATACGGCGTTTATGGCCGGACAGTCAGATCCATTGCCGCCGTTGGCGATCCAATACCCGGATTATGCCGCCTGGCAGCGTCAGTGGCTGTCGGCTGAACGTATTCAGGCTCAATCTGACTATTGGCGTGCCATGTTGGCTGATGCGCCGGTTCTGTTGGATTTGCCTACTGATCGGCCTCGTCCGCCGGAGCAGTTGTTTGCCGGACAAGCCGTGCCGGTTAACCTGGATGTGGCGTTAACGACCGCCCTTAAGCGCTTGAGTGAGCAGCAGGGCGTCACCTTATTTATGACGTTGTTGTCAGCTTGGGCGATAGTCCTATCGCGCCTGTCAGGTCAGGACGATGTGGTGATTGGCACACCGAGCGCAGGCCGTGGCCGTCGGGAAGTTGAGTCGTTGATTGGCTTCTTTGTCAATACGCTGGCGTTGCGCATGGATTTATCAGGTGAGTTGACCGTGACGGAATTACTGGCGCGAGTTCGGCAAACCGCATTGGCGGCACAGGAGCATCAGGATTTACCGTTTGAACAGGTGGTGGAAATCGTGCAACCACCGCGCCGACTGGCGCATACCCCGTTATTCCAGGTGATGTTTGCCTGGCAGAACAATGAAACTACGGAATGGGGATTACCGGGGCTGGCGGTGTCGCCGGTCGATCAAGCCGTTGATGTTGTTAAGTTTGATCTTGAGCTTAACCTGTTAGAAGAGGAAGGCGGGATTGTTGGTACATTGAGTTATGCTACGGCTCTGTTTGATCCATCGACAATGGAACGGCAGGTGGAATATCTGCATGCGGTGCTGAAAGCGATGGCGGCTAATCCCCAACAGCCGGTCAGAGAAATGGATATCCTTTCTCCGGCAGAGCGCAAATTGTTGCTGGAAACTTGGAACGCCACGGCAACAGCCTACCCTGAGACGTTATGTGTTCATCAATTGTTTGAACAACAGGCAGCGAAAACGCCAGAAGCGGAAGCCTTAGTGTGTGAAGGGCAGACTCTCAGCTATGCTGAATTAAATGCTCATGCTAACCGGTTGGCCCATCAGCTTATTACATTAGGGATAAAGCCGGATCAACGGGTGGCGATTTGCGTGTCGCGTTCACCGGCGATGGTGGTGGGATTGCTGGCGGTGATGAAAGCGGGCGGGGCTTATGTGCCGCTAGACCCGACTTATCCTGGCGGACGTTTGGCACATATCCTACATGATGCTGCTCCGGCTGTTGTGCTGGCGGATAAGGCCGGCAGGGTTGCACTAAGCGAGGAAGCGCTGGCTGGATTAACGGTACTGGACCCGAATGCCTTGCCTGATCAACCGGATAGTAATCCACAGATATCTGGGCTGACTTCTCGTCATCTGGCCTATGTGATTTACACCTCCGGTTCTACGGGAACGCCTAAAGGGGTGATGATTGAGCACCGGAATACGGTTAACTTCTTGCATTGGACTCAGCAGGCTTTTGAGACGGAAGAGATTCGTAAAGTACTTTTCTCAACGTCAATGAATTTTGACCTGTCCATTTTTGAATGTTTCGTGCCGTTGTCTCGTGGGGCGGCGATTTATCTGGTGGATGATGCCCTATCATTAATGCAGCATGCCTTGCCGGTGACCTTAATCAACTCAGTTCCGTCGGCAATGAAACCGTTATTGCAGGCTCAGGCGCTGATGGCGTCGGTTCATACTGTCAATCTGGCGGGGGAACCGCTTAAAGGCGCCTTAATTGAACAGATTTTCGAAAAAACGCAAATACAGCGGTTGTGTAATCTTTATGGACCTTCTGAAACGACAACCTATTCTGCTTGGTTGCCGATACAGCGGGGCGACAGAATCATTGAAAGTATCGGCCGTCCGATAGCCAACACCAGTCTTTACTTGTTGGACGAGTATGGTCAACCGGCGCCGTTGGGCGTGGTGGGGGAGATTTATATCGGCGGCGCGGGAGTGGCGCGTGGCTACCTCAATCGCTCAGACTTGACGGCGGAACGTTTCCTGATTGATCCGTTTAGTGATGCGCCGGATGCCCGGATGTATCGCACCGGAGATTTAGCCCGTTATTTGCCGGACGGCAATCTGGAATTTTTGGGCCGAAATGATCAGCAGGTTAAAGTTCGCGGTTTCCGCATCGAACCGGGGGAAATTGAGGCCCGGTTGGTAGAACATCCGGCGGTGAGTGAATCTGTGGTATTGGCGCAAGGGGATGGGCAGGAAAAACGGCTGGTGGCCTATGTGGCGGCAGAAGCCCACGAAGGGTTGATTAACAGTTTACGTGAACATCTGAGTGTTCAATTACCTGACTACATGGTGCCGGCGGTCTTTGTGCGGCTGGACGTATTGCCATTGACGCCGAACGGTAAGCTGGATCGTCAAGCGTTACCGGCGCCGGACAATGAAGCCGTTGCCCGTCAGGTTTACGAAGCGCCTCAGGGAGAAACGGAAATGGCTCTGGCGGCGATTTGGCGTGAAGTCCTGGGGATTGAGCAGATCAGCCGGTACGACAATTTCTTTGCTCTGGGCGGCCATTCGTTGCTGGCGGTGCGAGTGATGAACCGGGTAGCTGCTTTGGGTGTTGAACTGCCATTAACCACCCTGTTTAAATCCCCTTCGTTAAAAGCATTTGCTGAGGTCATGCAGGTTCGGCAGGAGCAACCGGATACTATCCTGCCCGCTATCGTGCCGATATCCCGTGAAGGGGAATTACCATTGTCATTTGCTCAACAGCGCTTGTGGTTTCTGGCGCAGCTTGAGGGCGTCAGTGAGACTTATCATATCCCAATGGCCCTGCGTTTGTGTGGTCAACTGGATATTGCGGCTTGGCAGAAGGCGCTGGATACCTTATTTGCTCGCCATGAAGCGTTACGTTCTGTCTTTGTCTCTATTGATGGTCAACCGCAAGTGCGGTTGTTGGCGCCGAATAGCGGCTTACTGTTATCTCAATATGACCTGCGCAAGATCCCAGATGCTGATATTGTTCTTGAGCGTCTGAGCGTGGAGGAAGCCCACGCGTCATTTGACCTTGAAAGCGGCCCGCTTATCCGTGCTGCTCTCATCCGGCTCACTGATGACGAATATCAGTTTTTGCTGACTTTGCATCACATTATTTCCGATGGCTGGTCTGCCAATGTGCTAATACAGGAACTGAACACGCTCTATACGGCATTTATGGAAGGGCAATCAGATCCGTTGCCGCCGTTGGCGATTCAATACCCGGATTACGCCGCCTGGCAGCGTCAGTGGCTGTCGGCTGAGCGTATTCAGGTTCAGTCTGACTATTGGCGTGCGATGTTGACCGACGCGCCAGTCTTGCTGGATTTGCCTACTGACCGGCCCCGTCCGCCGGAGCAGTCGTTTGCCGGACAGGCCGTGCCGATTAACCTGGATGTGGCGCTAACGACGTCTCTGAAACGCCTGAGTGAGCAGCACGGCGTCACCTTATTTATGACGCTGTTGTCAGCTTGGTCGGTGGTTCTGTCACGTTTGTCAGGTCAGGAAGAGGTGGTGATTGGCACCCCGAGCGCAGGCCGTAGTCGTCAGGAAGTGGAGCCATTGATTGGCTTCTTTGTCAATACGTTGGCATTGCGTATGGATTTATCGGGTGAACTGACCGTGACTGAGTTGCTGGCGCGAGTCCGGCAAACCGCATTGGCGGCACAGGAGCATCAGGATTTACCGTTTGAACAGGTGGTGGAAATCGTACAACCGCCGCGCCGATTAGCGCATACCCCATTGTTCCAGGTGATATTTGCCTGGCAGAACAATGAGGGTACGGACTGGGAACTGCCGAAGCTGGCAGTCTCACCGGTCGATCAAGCTGTTGATGTTGTCAAGTTTGATCTTGAACTGGGCTTGTCAGAAGAGGAGGGCAGGATTGTTGGGGCGTTGAATTATGCCACCGCCCTGTTTGATCCATCGACGACGGAGCGGCAAGTGGAATATCTGCACGCGGTGCTGCAAGCGATGGTGACTGATCCTCAACAGCTAATCGGAGAAATTGATATCCTGTCTCCGGCGGAGCGCAAGCTGTTACTGGAAACTTGGAACGTCACGGAAACCGCCTATCCTGATCAGTTATGCATTCATCAGTTGTTTGAACAACAGGTAGAGCAAACCCCTGACGCGATAGCATTAGTATATGAAGATCAAACTCTCAGCTATGCCGAATTAAATACCCGCGCTAATCGGTTGGCTCATCAGCTTATCGCACTGGGCGTGGTACCCGATCAGCGAGTGGCGATTTGTGTATCACGTTCACCGGCAATGATCGTGGGGGTATTGGCAATACTGAAAGCCGGCGGCGCTTATGTACCGTTGGACCCGGTTTATACCGGGGAGCGTCTGGCACATATTCTGACTGATGCCGCCCCGGCTATTGTGCTGGCGGATGATACGGGACGTAATGCGCTGGACGAGAAAACGTTGGCTGCTCTGACGGTGCTCGATCCTAATATCTTGCCTGATCAGCCGGATGGCAACCCACAGGTACCAGCATTAACCGCACAGCATCTGGCCTATATAATTTACACCTCGGGTTCGACAGGCACGCCGAAGGGGGTGATGGTCGAACATCGTAATATCCAGCGTTTGTTTGATGCGACTGAATCCTGGTATCACTTTAACCGACAAGATGTTTGGTGCCTGTTCCATTCCATCGCGTTTGACTTCTCGGTATGGGAATTATGGGGAGCGTTACGCTACGGCGCTAAACTGGTACTGGTGCCGCACGCCATTGCCCGCTCTCCTCAAGAGCTGCATCAATTTGTGTGCCAGTACGGCGTCACGGTATTAAATCAGACGCCGAGCGCGTTCAAAGCCTTTATTGCCAGTTATGTTGCTAATCCATTACCGGACCAGTTGCGTTATATCATCTTTGGGGGAGAAGCTCTTGAACCGGGAATGTTACGACCGTGGTATCGCCTGCGTGAAGAGACATCACCAAAATTGGTGAATATGTACGGTATCACGGAGACCACAGTTCATGTGACTTATCGGGAACTGCATCCGCATGATGTGGAACAGACGACCAGCCCTATTGGTGAGCGTATTCCAGATTTAACCCTTTATCTGTTGGATAAATACGGTCAGCCAGTACCGTTGGGGACAATAGGGGAATTGTATGTTGGGGGTGCCGGTGTAGCACGGGGTTATCTGAATCGCCCTGAACTGACGGCGGAACGTTTCTTGGTTGATCCGTTTAGTGATCAACTGGGCGCTCGTATGTACCGTACTGGGGATTTAGCCCGTTATCTGCCGGATGGCAATCTGGAATTCCTGGGCCGCAACGACCAGCAGGTTAAAATCCGTGGTTTCCGCATTGAACCGGGGGAAATTGAGGCGCGATTGGTAGAACACCCAGCGGTGAGCGAATCGGTGGTGTTGGCGTTGGGCGAAGAGCATGGAAAACGGCTGGTTGCTTATGTCGTGGCGCCAGAGGATGAGGGGCTGGCAAATAGCTTGCGTACCTACCTAAGCGCTCTTTTACCAGATTATATGGTGCCAACGGCCTTTGTGCGTCTGGATGCGTTTCCGCTAACGCCGAACGGTAAATTGGATCGTCGAGCCTTGCCGGCACCAGACGGCGAAGCGTTTGCTCGTCAGATTTATGAAGCGCCGCAAGGGAAAACGGAAATTGCATTAGCGACCATTTGGCGTGAGTTGTTAGGTATTGAACAGATTAGCCGACACGATAGCTTCTTCGCACTGGGTGGTCACTCTCTGCTGGCGGTACGGATGATTGAACGTTTGCGTCATCTGGGGCTGACACTGGCCGTGCGTGATCTGTTCCAGTCTCCAGTGTTGTCTGAACTGGCGCAAACGTTGGGACAGCACCGTGCTGTGGTGGTGCCGCCGAATGTCATTACGCCAGCGACGACGACACTCACTCCGGGAATGTTGCCGCTGGTAGATCTGACTCAGGCTGACATTGACGGTATCATCGAGCAAGTGCCGGGTGGGATGACTAATATTCAGGATATTTATGCCTTGTCACCGTTGCAGGACGGTATTTTGTTCCACCACTTACTGGCGAACGAAGGTGATCCGTATTTAGTGGTTAGTCAGATGGTCTTTGCTGATCGCGCTTTGTTAGACCGTTATTTTGCGGCGGTGCGACAGGTGGTTGAACGTCACGATATCCTACGTACCGCTTTTCTCTGGCAAGGATTATCTGCGCCGGTGCAGGTAGTCTGGCGTCAGGCGCCTTTATCGGTCACTGAATTGACACTCGACCCGGCTGATGGGCCGATTGGCGATCAGTTGACTCAACGTTTTAGTCCGCGTCATTATCGCCTTGACCTGAATCAAGCGCCGTTGTTGCGGTTTGTGGCGGCGCAGGAAACCGATGGCCGCTGGCGAGTATTGCAATTGCAGCACCACCTGATTGGCGACCATACGACGATGGAAGTCATGAACCGGGAAATTCAAGCGTATCTTATCGGGCAAGGGGATAGCCTGCCCGTTCCGGCGCCTTTCCGTAATTTGATTGCTCAGGCTCAGTTGGGGGTTAATCAGGCAGAGTATATCCGCTTCTTTACCGATATGCTGACTGAGGTGGATGAACCAACATTACCCTTCGGGCTGACGGAGGTGCATCGTAATGGCTTGCAGATGATGGAATCACACCAAATGTTACCTCAGGTGTTGAATGATCGTCTGCGTGGTCAGGCGAGACGTCTGGGCGTTAGTTTGGCAACGTTGTGTCATTTGGCCTGGGCGCAGGTATTGTCGCACACCAGCGGTCAGGAGAAAGTGGTGTTCGGCACCGTCCTGTTTGGGCGCATGGCGGCGGGAGAAGGCGCTGACAGTGGGATGGGGCTATTTATCAATACTTTGCCGTTGCGGCTGGATATTGATGATACTTCGGTACAGGATAGTGTACGAGCAGCACACTCCCGATTAGCTGAATTGTTAGATTATGAGCATGCCTCATTAGCGTTAGCTCAGCGTTGCAGTAGGGTACAGGGTGAAATGCCGCTCTTTAGCGCCTTGTTGAACTATCGGCATAACGCGTTGCCAGTGGTTTCGGATGAAACCATGAGTGGTATCGAATTCCTTGGCGGGCAGGAGAGTAGTAACTATCCGTTTTCTTTATCAGTGGAAGATTTTGGTAATGCACTGGGGTTGACGGCTGAAGTTGTCCAGCCATATGAACCGGAACGGGTATGCGGCTATATGCGGCAAGCGTTGGAAAATCTGGCGGAGGCGCTTGAGTCGGCCCCGGAGACACCGGTACGGACGCTAAGCATTCTGCCCGAGGCTGAACGCACGTTATTATTGGAAACCTGGAACGCCACGGACACCCCGTATCCTGACCCGTTATGTATTCATCAGTTGTTTGAACAACAGGTGGAGAAAAATCCTGATGCCATAGCGCTGATATATCAGGAACAAACTCTCAGCTATGCTGAGTTGAATGCTCGCGCCAATCGACTGGCTCATCAACTGATTGCGTTGGGCGTAATGCCTGATCAGCGGGTGGTGATTTGTGCGGCGCGTTCACCGGCGATGGTAGTGGGAGTGCTGGCTGTGCTGAAAGCAGGGGCAGCTTATGTGCCGTTGGACCCCGCTTATCCGGGTGAGCGTTTGTCTTATATCCTGACTGATGCTGCGCCGTCTATTTTGCTGGCGGATAGTACTGGACGGACAGTATTGGGCGAGGAGGCGCTTTCGGGGTTGACCGTATTGGACCCGAATCTGTTACCTGACCAGCCGGACGGCAACCCATTAGTGACTGCATTAACGCCACAACATCTGGCCTATGTGATTTACACCTCCGGTTCAACCGGGCAACCGAAAGGGGTGATGGTAGAACATCAGGCGGTCTATCAACGTTATCTGGGGGTGAATGAACCCTATGCCATCACCGCGCAAGACCGGGTTTTGCAATTTGCGGCTTTTGCGTTTGATGTTTCAGTGGAAGAGTGCTTCTCGTCATTATGCAACGGAGCCACGCTAGTTATTCGTGATGATAGCTGGTTGACTTCGATGCCGGAATTTATTGCTTTAGCCCGGCAAAACCATATCACAGTGATGTTTCTACCGACCTTATTCTGGTCTGAACTGGCGGCCAGAGACAATGGATCACCGTTGCCGGAGTGTCTCAGGCTGATCATCATTGGCAGTGAGGCGGTCAAAAAGAATGCCATTCAGGATTGGTTTAAGCAGGAAGGCCACCGACCTCGGCTATTGAACGCGTATGGTCCGACGGAAAATACCGTGACGGCGACCTGTAAAGAAGTCGTCTCGTCGGCAGATGATCGTTCTATCGGTCGGCCGATTAAAAATACCTGTGTATATCTGCTAGACAAAGATGATCAACCCGTGCCATTAGGTTGCGCCGGAGAAATGTATATTGGCGGCGTCGGTGTGGCGCGGGGTTATCTTAACCAGTCGGCATTAAGTGCGGAGCGTTTTATACCCGATCCCTTTAGTGCGGTATCCGGCGCCCGGATGTATCGCACTGGGGATTTAGCTCGCTACCTGCCGAATGGCGAGTTGGAATTCCTTGGCCGTAATGATTATCAAGTTAAAATTCGTGGCTTCCGAATTGAACCGGGGGAGATTGAAGCTCGGCTGACAGAGTATCCTGCGGTACGCGAAGCGCTGGTATTGGCGCTGGATGACGGGCAGGACAAACGGCTGGTTGCCTATGTGGCGGCGGAAGCAGATGATGAATTGGTTAATAGCTTACGTATCCATTTGAGCGCTATTTTGCCCGGCTACATGATACCGGCGGCTTTTGTGCGTCTGGATGTTTTCCCGCAGACCCCGAATGGCAAGTTGGACCGCAGGGCATTGCCAGCGCCGGGAGAGGAGGCGTTTGCTCGTCAGGTCTATGAAGCCCCGCAAGGGAAGATAGAAACGATGTTGGCGGCTGTTTGGCGTGAGTTGTTAGGCACTGAGCAGATTAGCCGACATGACAACTTCTTTGCTCTGGGCGGTCATTCATTGCTCGTTGTACGGATGATTGAACGATTGCGGCGTGTAGGTCTGGGTATATCGGTGCAAACGCTATTCCAGAATCCAACACTTCGTGTTCTGGCGCAGTCCTTGGCTGAGCATAATGAAATCCGGGTGCCTGACAACCGTATTACACCGGATACCGTGGCGTTGACACCGGATCTGCTGCCGTTAATTGATCTGAATCAAACTGAGATTGACCTCATCGTTGAGCAAATACCGGGCGGGCTCAAAAATATTCAGGATATCTATGCCTTGTCACCGTTGCAGGATGGCATTTTGTTCCACCATCTACTGGCGAATGAAGGTGATCCGTATCTGTTGACGGGGCAGATGGCCTTTGCTGACCGGGCGATGTTGGATCGTTATCTGGCGGCGATTCAACGGGCCGTTGATCGGCATGATATTTTACGTACTTCCTTTATCTGGCAAGGATTATCAGTCCCGGCTCAGGTGGTCTGGCGTCAGGCCCCATTATCAGTGGCTGAATTGGTTCTGGACCCGGCTGACGGTCCGGTCAGTGAGCAGCTAGCCCGGCGTTTTGATCCGCGTCGGTATCGTCTCGATTTGAGACAGGCGCCATTGCTGCACTTTGTCATCGCTCAGGAAACGGATGGTCGTTGGTTGTTGCAGGAATTGCAGCATCATTTGATCGGCGACCATGAAACGATGGAAGTGATGCACCGCGAAGTTCAGGCGTATCTGACGGATCAAGAGGACAGCTTGCCTACGCCGACACCTTTCCGCAATCTGGTGGCTCAGGTCCGGCTAGGGGTGAGTCAGAAAGAACATACCCGCTTCTTTACTGACATGCTGGCGGAGGTAGATGAACCGACCCTACCGTTTGGGCTGACGGAAGTGCACCGTGATGGCTCGCTGGTGGCCGAATCCCACCGGATGTTGCCGATCGAGCTAAATAACCGTTTGCGTCATCAGGCGAGACATTTGGGCGTCAGTCTGGCTGCATTGTGTCATTTGGCCTGGGCACAGGTGTTGTCGAATACCAGTGGTCAAGAGAAAGTCGTGTTCGGCACGGTACTGTTTGGACGTATGCAGGCGGGAGACGGCGCCGACAGTGGTATGGGGCTGTTTATTAATACCTTACCGCTGCGGCTGGATATTGATGACACTTCGGTACGCGACAGCGTACAGACAACACATACCCGGCTGGCTGGATTGTTGGTGCATGAGCATGCGTCGCTGGTGCTGGCCCAGCGTTGCAGTCGTGTACAGGGTGATATTCCGCTCTTTAGTACCCTGTTGAACTACCGGCATAATGGGAATCCGATGACCCCGAATGAGGCAGTGCAGGGCATTGAATTCTTGGGAGGGCAAGAGCGCACTAACTATCCGTTTGTGCTGTCAGTGGAGGATGGCGGCTCTACTTTGGGACTGACGGCTCAGGTGGTGCAGCCGTTTGAACCAGAAAGACTATGCGGTTATATGCAGCAGGCATTGGAAAGTTTGGTAGAGGTGCTTGAACAGGCGCCGGAAACGCCGGTACGGATACTGAATATTCTGCCTGAAACGGAGCGGAGGCTGTTGCTGGAAACGTGGAACGAGACTGAAACCGTCTATCCTGAGCAGTTATGCGTTCATCAGCTATTCGAGAGTCAAGTAGAGAAAAATCCTGATGCTACGGCACTAGTTTATGAAAGGCAGAGCCTCAGTTATGCGGAACTGAATGCTCGTGCTAACCGACTGGCTCACCAATTGATTGCATTGGGTGTCGTACCCGATCAGCGGGTAGCGATTTGTGTGGCGCGCTCACCGGCAATGGTGGTGGGATTGTTGGCCGTATTGAAAGCAGGGGGAGCTTATGTACCGCTGGACCCAACCTATCCTGGGGAGCGTCTGTCATATGTTCTGACTGATGCCGCTCCAGCTATTTTACTCGCGGATAAGGCAGGACGCGCTGCGTTGGGTGAGCAGGCACTGGCAGAACTCACGGTACTTGACCCAGATACACGGTTTAACCAGCCGGACGACAACCCGCAAATACCTGAATTAACCTCACGACATCTGGCGTATGTCATTTATACCTCGGGTTCGACCGGGACACCGAAAGGAGTGATGCTGGAACATCGCGGTGTCTGCAACTATCTGCTATGGGCGCGGAGTGATTACTTAACTGAAAGGCAACTCGATAGTATCGTTTCGTCACCGCTAGCCTTTGATGCCACGGTCACCAGTCTTTATCTGCCTTTACTGTGTGGAGGCAAGATCCGCTTGATTCGTGACGGGCAGGAGCTGGTTGAACTGCTCCCCGCGTTGCTGTCAATGGAATCGGGCGCTCTGGTTAAAATTACCCCTAGCCATCTTTCAGCGATGGGTCAGGAATTAAAAACAGCGGGACGAGAATGCCCTGCGCACTGCTTCATCGTGGGCGGAGAGGCGCTACCCGGTTCCACGGTTGCACTCTGGCGAACATTATCGCCCGGATCACGCATCATTAACGAGTATGGTCCAACCGAAACCGTCGTGGGTTGTACTGTGTTCGATACCAATCACCCGAGCCGTTTTGTCGATAACGTACCGATTGGTCGGCCAATATCCAATACCCAAATCTATATTCTCGATACCCGAGGGGAACCTGCTCCAATCGGTGTCACTGGTGAGCTTTATATTGGGGGAATCGCCGTCGCTCGTGGCTACCTGAATCGGCCAGAATTGACGGCTGAGCGTTTCCTGCCTGACTCGTTTAGTGATAGACCTGATGCGCGGATGTATCGAACCGGGGATTTGGTCCGTTACTTGCCAAATGGCAATCTGGTATTTGTTGGCCGTAATGATCAGCAAGTTAAAATCCGTGGCTTCCGGATTGAACCGGGGGAAATTGAAGCCCGACTGACAGAGCACCCTGAGGTCCGCGGAGCGTTAGTGCTTGCTCTGGATGATGGGCAGGATAAACGGTTAGTTGCTTATGTGGCGGCGCAAGCAAATGACGAGTTGGTTAATAGTCTGCGTACCCACTTGAGTGCCCTATTGCCGGGTTATATGGTGCCGGCGGCTTTTGTACGGCTGGATGCATTCCCGTTACTGCCGAATGGTAAGCTGGATCGTCGGGCATTACCGGCGCCGGACAGTGAAGCGGTTGCTCGTCAAGTTTATGAAGCGCCGCGAGGGGAAACGGAAATGGCGCTGGCGGCGATTTGGCGTGAAGTCTTGGGGGTTGAACAGATCAGCCGACATGACAATTTCTTTGCCTTGGGCGGTCACTCATTACTGGCGATGCGAGTGATGAATCGGGTAACTGCTTTAGGTATTGAATTGCCGCTGACTACCCTGTTTAAATCCCCAGTGCTAGGGGCGTTTGCTGAGGTCATGCAGGCTCGGATGGGGCAATCGGATACTATCCTGCCGTCCATCCTGCCGATATCCCGAGAAGGGGAATTACCGTTATCATTTGCTCAACAGCGCCTGTGGTTCCTGACACAGCTTGAGGGCGTCAGTGAAACTTATCATATCCCGATGGCCCTGCGCTTGTCTGGTCAACTGGATATTGTGGCCTGGCAAAAGGCGCTGGATACCTTGTTTGCCCGTCATGAAGCATTACGTTCCGTCTTTGTCTCTGTAGATGGTCAGCCGCAAGTGCGGCTGTTGGAACCAGATAGCGGCTTACTGTTATCTCAATATGACCTGCGCGGCGTTCCAGATGCTGATGAGGTTCTTGAGCGCTTGAGCACCGAGGAGGCTCATGCGTCATTTGACCTCGAAAGTGGTCCGCTTATCCGTGCTGCTCTCATCCGGCTCACTGATGACGAATATCAATTTTTGCTGACTTTGCATCACATTATTTCCGATGGCTGGTCTGCCAATATATTGATGCAGGAACTGAACGCGCTCTATACGGCGTTTATGGCCGGGCAACCGGCTCTGTTGCCGCCATTGGCGATTCAATACCCGGATTACGCCGCCTGGCAGCGTCAGTGGTTGTCGGCTGAACGTGTTCAGGTTCAATCTGACTATTGGCGTGCAATGTTGGCTGACGCGCCGGTTATGCTGGATTTGCCCACTGACCGACCTCGTCCGCCGGAGCAGTCGTTCGCCGGAGATGCCGTGCCGGTTAACTTAGATGTGGAATTAACAGCAGCCCTTAAGCGTCTGAGTGAGCAGCACGGCGTCACTTTATTTATGACGCTGTTATCTGCCTGGACGGTGGTTTTGTCACGTTTGTCAGGTCAGGACGATGTGGTGATTGGCACCCCGAGCGCAGGCCGTGGTCGTCAGGAAGTGGAGCCGTTGATTGGTTTCTTTGTTAATACACTGGCGTTGCGCATGGATTTATCAGGTGAGCTGACCGTGACGGAATTACTGGCGCGAGTGCGGCAAACTGCATTGACGGCTCAGGAGCATCAGGATTTACCGTTTGAGCAGGTGGTAGAAATCGTGCAACCGCCGCGCCGACTGGCGCATACCCCGTTGTTCCAGGTGATGTTTGCCTGGCAGAACAATGAGAACTCGGAATGGGAATTACCGGGACTGGCGGTTTCACCGGTCTATCAAGCTTTCGATATTGTCAAGTTTGATCTGGAGCTGGGCTTGTTAGAGGAGGAGGGCAGGATTGTTGGGGCGTTGAGTTATGCCGCTGCTTTGTTTGATCCATCGACAATGGAACGGCAGGTGGGATATCTGCATGCGGTGCTGCAAGCGATGGTGGTTAACCCCCAACAGCGGATCGGGGAAATTGATATTCTGGCCCCGGCGGAACGCAAGCTATTGCTGGAAACCTGGAATGCGGCGGAAACCGCCTATCCTGAGGCGTTATGTGTTCATCAATTGTTTGAACAACAGGTGGAAAAAACCCCGGAGGCTACGGCGCTGGTGTATCAGGAGCAAACCCTCAGCTATGCCGAATTAAATGCCCGTGCTAACCGGTTGGCTCATCAGCTTATCGCATTGGGTGTCGTACCTGACCAGCCAGTGGCAATTTGTGTGTCGCGTTCACCAGTAATGGTGGTGGCGCTGTTAGCGGTGTTGAAAGCCGGTGGAGCCTATGTGCCGCTGGACCCAACCTATCCGTTAGAGCGTCTGGCGTATATCCTGAATGATACGACTCCATCAGTAGTATTGGCTGATGCGACTGGGCGGGCGGCCTTGGGTGATGAGGCGTTGAGCGAGCTGACGGTACTTGACCCGAATATCTTGCCAGATCAGTCGGATCGCAACCCGCAGGTAGCTGAGTTGACACCAGATCACCTGATTTACATCATCTATACTTCCGGCTCAACCGGGCAGCCGAAAGGGGTGATGGTGGAACATCAGGCGGTGTATCAACGTCATTTGGGCTTTAATGAGACCTATGCGGTCACGGCGCAAGATCGGTTATTACAGTTTGCTTCTTTTGCGTTTGACGTTTCAGTGGAGGAATGTTTCTCGACATTATGCAATGGCGCCACGTTGGTCATGCGTGATGACAGTTGGCTGGCGTCGATGTCGGAGTTTATTGCTCTAGCTTGGCAGAACCGCATCACAGTAATGTCTTTGCCAGCGTTATTTTGGTCTGAACTGATTGTCAGAGACAACAAGGCATTACCGCTACCGGATTGTCTCAGACTCATTATCATTGGTGGTGAGGCGGTCAAAAAGAGCGCCATTCAGGATTGGTTTGTGAGGGAGGTCCACCGGCCTAGACTATTGAACGCTTATGGCCCGACGGAAAATACCGTCACAGCGACTTGTAAGGAGGTTTTATCCCCCGTCGATGATTGTTCTATCGGCCGACCGCTTAAAAATACCTGCGTTTACCTGCTGGACAAATACGGTCAGTTAGTCCCGTTGGGCGGCGTTGGCGAAATGTATATTGGCGGCGTGGGTGTGGCGCGAGGTTACCTTAACCAGCCAGAATTGAGCGCGGAACGTTTTATACCCGATCCTTTCAGTCTGGTCTCCGGCGCGCGGATGTATGTTACTGGGGATTTGGCCCGCTACCTGCCGGATGGCAGTCTGGAATTCCTGGGGCGTAACGATCATCAGGTCAAAATTCGCGGTTTCCGGGTTGAACTAGGGGAAATTGAGGCCCGGTTGGAGAAACACCCGGCGGTGCAAGAGGCGGCAGTGTTGGTATGGGAGGATGAGCAAGGCAAACGGCTGGTCGCCTATGTAGCGGCAGAAGCGAATGAGGGGTTGGCGGCCCGCTTGCGTGAATACTTGAGCGCAATTTTACCTGACTATATGGTACCGGCCGCTTTTGTGCGGCTGGATACTTTACCACAGACGCCGAACGGCAAGTTGGATCGTCGGGCGTTGCCGGCGCCGGGAGAGGAGGCGTTTGCCCGTCAGATCTATGAAGCTCCGCAAGGGAAGATAGAAACGATGCTGGCGGCTGTTTGGTGTGAGTTACTCGGTGTTGAGCAGATTAGTCGGCATGACAGCTTCTTTGCGCTTGGTGGTCATTCGCTGCTTGCTGTCCGTATGATTGAACGATTGCGGCGTATCGGTCTGAGTGTATCGGTAAAAACGTTATTCCAGCATCCAACACTCTGTATTTTGGCGCAGTCTCTGGTTCAGCATAATGAAATTCAAGTGCCTGATAACTGTATTACACCGGATACTACGGCGCTGACGCCGGCGATGTTGCCGCTGATTGATTTGACCCAAGCTGACATTGACCACATTGTTGGGCAGGTGCCGGGGGGGATCGCCAATATTCAGGATATCTATGCCCTGTCGCCGTTGCAGGATGGCATTTTGTTCCACCATTTGTTAGCAAATGAGGGTGATCCCTATTTATTGACGGGGCAGATGGCTTTTGCTGACCGAGCGTTGTTGGATCGTTATCTGGCGGCGGTTCAACAAATAATTGATCGGCACGATATTCTGCGTACCGCTTTTCTCTGGCAGGGATTGTCAGTTCCGGCGCAGGTGGTGTGGCGTCAGGCTCCATTGTCGGTGACGGAATTGACACTAAGTCCGGCTGATGGCCCGGTCAGTGAACAGTTAACCCGGCGCTTTGATCCGCGTCATCATCGTCTCGACCTGAGCGAAGCGCCGTTGTTACGTTTTGTGGTCGCACAGGAAACGGATGGTCATTGGTTGTTACTGGAATTGCATCATCACTTGATCGGTGACCACGAAACGATGGAAGTGATGCACCGCGAAGTGCACGCGTACCTGACAGGTCAGGAAGATAGTCTGCCTGTGCCGACGCCTTTCCGCAACTTGGTGGCTCAGGTCCGGTTAGGGGTGAGTCAGGAAGAACACACCCGTTTCTTTACTGACATGCTGGCGGAGGTAGATGAACCGACCCTGCCGTTTGGTTTGACGGAAGTACATCGTGATGGTTCGCAAGTGACGGAAGTTCACCGGATGTTGCCCGCCGGGTTAAATGACCGCTTGCGTCATCAGGCGAGACATCTGGGCGTCAGTCTGGCGGCCTTGTGTCATCTGGCTTGGGCGCAGGTGTTGGCGCGTACCAGCGGTCAGAAGAATGTTGTGTTTGGCACCGTGTTGTTTGGGCGTATGCAAGCTGGGGAAGGGACAGACAACAGTATGGGGCTGTTCATTAATACTTTGCCGTTGCGGCTGGATATCGATGAGACCCCGGTACGGAGCAGCGTGCAGGCCGCCCATGCTCGGCTCGCCGGACTATTAGAACATGAGCACGCGTCACTGGCGCTGGCGCAGCGTTGCAGCGGTGTGCAGGGTGAGATCCCGCTCTTTAATAGCTTGCTGAACTATCGGCATAATACCTTGCTGGCAACGCCGGATGACGTCATCAGGGGTATTGAGTTTATTGGCGGACAGGAGCGGACTAACTATCCGTTAATGCTATCAGTGGAGGATTTTGGCGAATCTCTGGGGCTGACGGCTCAGGTAGTACAGCCGTTTGATCCGGAAAGCCTATGCGGTTATATGCAGCGAGCACTGGAAAGTCTGGTGGATGCCCTTGAGCAAATGCCGGACATGCCTGTTCGGGCATTGGAAATCTTGCCGAAAGCGGAACGTACTCTGTTGCTGGAAACCTGGAACGCGACGGAAAGCGCTTATCCTGAAGCGTTATGCGTTCATCAATTGTTTGAACAACAGGTGGAGCAAACTCCTGATGCGACAGCGTTAGTGTCTGAAGCTCAGACCCTCAGTTATGCCGAATTAAATACCCGTGCTAACCGTCTGGCTCATCAACTTATCGCACAGGGCGTTGTACCTGACCAACGGGTAGCGATTTGTGTGACACGCTCACCGGCAATGGTGGTGGCGTTGTTAGCGGTGCTGAAAGCGGGCGGGGCTTATGTACCGCTAGACCCGGCTTATCCTGGCGAGCGTCTGACACATATTCTGTATGATGCTGACCCCATTATGGTGCTGGCGGATAAGGCTGGCTGGTCTGCACTGGGCGAGGAAGCGCTGGCTGGACTCACGGTACTGGACCCGAATATTTTGCCTGATCAGCCGGACAGTAATCCACAGGCATCTGGGCTGACTTCTCGTCATCTGGCCTATGTGATTTACACTTCCGGCTCTACAGGAGTACCCAAAGGGGTGATGATTGAGCACCGCAATACGGTTAACTTCCTGTACTGGGCTCAGCAGGCTTTTGAAACCGAAGAGATCCGCGAGGTGCTTTTCTCAACATCGATGAATTTCGACCTGTCCATTTTTGAGTGTTTTATGCCGTTGTCTCGTGGGGCGGCGATTCATCTGGCGGATGATGCCTTGTCATTGATGCAGCATGCTCTGCCGGTGACTTTGATTAACTCAGTTCCATCGGCGATGAAACCGTTATTGCAGGCTCAGGCGCTGATGGCGTCGGTTCATACGGTCAATCTGGCGGGGGAACCGCTTAAGAGCGCCTTAATTGAGCAGATTTTCGCAGAAACGCAAATACAGCGGTTGTGTAATCTTTATGGACCTTCTGAAACGACAACCTATTCTGCCTGGCTGCCGATACAGCGGGGTGACCGGATCATTGAAAGTATTGGTCGTCCGATAGCCAACACCTGCCTTTACTTACTGGACGAGTATGGTCAACCGGTACCGTTGGGCGTGGCGGGGGAAATTTATATCGGCGGCGCGGGAGTGGCGCGTGGCTACCTCAATCGCCCAGACTTGACGGCGGAACGGTTCCTGATTGATCCGTTTAGTGATGTGGCGGATGCCCGGATGTACCGCACTGGGGACTTAGCCCGTTATTTGCCGGACGGCAACTTGGAATTCTTGGGCCGTAATGACCAGCAGGTTAAAATTCGCGGTTTCCGCATTGAGCCGGGGGAAATTGAAGCCCGGTTGGTGGAACATCCGACGGTGAGTGAATCTGTGGTATTGGCTCAAGGGGAAGGGCAAGAAAAACGGCTGGCGGCCTATGTAGTGGCAGAAGCCCATGAGGGGTTGGTGACTAGTCTGCGTGCTTACCTGCAAGCTATTTTGCCTGATTACATGGTGCCGACGGCCTTTGTGCGTTTGGATGCATTGCCATTAATGCCGAACGGTAAATTAGATCGTCAAGCGCTGCCAGCGCCGGACAATGAAGCCGTTGCCCGTCAGGTTTACCAAGCGCCGCAAGGAGAAATGGAAATGGCTCTGGCGGCGATTTGGCGTGAAATCTTGGGAATTGAACAGATCAGCCGATATGACAATTTCTTTGCTCTGGGAGGTCACTCATTGTTGGCGGTGCGGGTGATGAACCGGGTAGCCGCTTTGGGTATCGAACTACCATTAACCACCCTGTTTAAGACTCCTTCATTGAGGGCGTTTGCTGAGGTTATGCAGGCTCGGCCGGGTCAACCAGATAATATCTTGCCGATATCCCGTGATGGAGCGTTACCGTTGTCATTTGCTCAACAGCGCTTGTGGTTTTTGGCCCAGCTTGAGGGTGTCAGTGAAACGTATCATATCCCAATGGTCCTGCGTTTATCTGGACAGTTGGATATTATGGCCTGGCAAAAGGCGCTGGATACCTTATTTGCCCGTCATGAAGCGTTACGGTCTGTCTTTGTCTCTGTAGATGGTCAGCCGCAAGTGCGGCTATTGGAACCAGATAGCGGCTTACTGTTATCTCAATATGACCTGCGCGGGATACCAGATGCTGATGTTGTTCTTGAGCGTCTGAGCGTGGAGGAAGCCCATGCGTCATTTGATCTTGAAAGCGGCCCGCTTATCCGTGCTGCTCTCATCCGGATCACTGATGACGAATATCAGTTTTTGCTGACCCTGCATCACATAATTTCCGATGGCTGGTCTGCCAATGTGCTGATACAGGAACTGAACACACTCTATACGGCGTTTATGGACGGACAATCCGATCCGTTGCCGCCGTTGGCGATTCAATACCCGGACTACGCCGCCTGGCAGCGTCAGTGGTTGTCGGCTGAGCGTATTCAGGTTCAGTCTGACTATTGGCGTGCCATGTTGGCTGATGCGCCAGTCTTGCTGGATTTGCCGACAGATCGGCCTCGTCCGTTGGAGCAGTCGTTTGCCGGGCAGGTTGTGCCGATTAACCTGGATGTGGCGCTAACGACCGCCCTTAAACGCCTGAGTGAACAGCACGGCGTCACCTTATTTATGACGTTGTTGTCAGCTTGGTCGGTAGTTCTGTCACGTTTGTCAGGTCAGGACGATGTGGTAATCGGCACTCCGAGCGCCGGCCGCAATCATCAGGAAGTGGAGCCGTTGATTGGCTTCTTTGTCAATACGTTAGCGTTGCGCATGGATTTATCGGATGAATTGACTGTGACGGAATTACTGGCGCGAGTTCGGCAAACCGCATTGACAGCTCAGGAGCATCAGGATTTACCATTTGAACAGGTGGTGGAGATCGTGCAACCGCCACGCCGACTGGCGCATACCCCGTTATTCCAGGTGATGTTTGTCTGGCAGAATAATGAGAACACGGAGTGGGGATTACCGGGATTGGTAGTTTCACCGGTTGATCAAGCCGTTGATGTTGTCAAGTTTGATCTTGAACTGGGCTTGTCAGAAGAGGAGGGCAGGATCGTGGGGGCATTAAGTTATGCTACCGCCCTGTTTGATCCAACGACAATGGCGCGGCAGGTGGGATATCTGCATACAGTACTGCAAGCGATGGTAGCTAATCCCCAGCAGCCGGTCAGGGAAATTGATATTCTTTCTCCGGCGGAGCGCAAGTTGTTGCTGGAGACTTGGAACGCCACGGAAACCGTCTATCCTGAGGCATTATGCGTTCATCAGTTGTTTGAACGACAGGTGGAGAAAACCCCTGACGCGATAGCATTAGTGTATGAAGAGCAAACGCTTAGTTATGCCGAATTAAATATCCGCGCTAACCGGTTGGCTCGTCAATTGATCGAGCAAGGCGTTTGTCCCGGTGATCATATTGCGCTCTTGCTAGCGCGTTCGATAGAACTGGTGGTAGCCCAATTAGCGATTCTCAAAGCCGGCGCCGTTTATGTGCCGATAGATCCCAGTGTGCCGGATGAGCGGAAAAACTGGCTGATAAGTGATTGTTCAGCTAAGTTACTGCTCACCGATACACGGGCGGATATTCCGGCTAACTTGGCTGTACCGTTGCTTCGTCTCTCGGATGAGACAGACATGGGCCACGAAGAGGATCGCTTTAACCTTGACTTACCGCGTTCCAGCACTGAGTTAGCGTATATCATGTACACCTCCGGTTCTACCGGGACACCTAAAGGGGTCTTGGTGCCGCATCGTGCGGTGGTCCGGCTGGTTATCAATAATGGCTATGCTGAAATCGAACCGAATGATCGGGTAGCTTTTGCCGCTAATCCGGCTTTCGATGCCAGCACATTTGAAGTTTGGGCGCCGTTGCTCAATGGTGGTTCGTTAGTGATTGTCGATCATGCCACTTTGTTGATGCCGCAGGCGTTTGTACAAGTTTTACAGGTTCAGCGAATCACTGTTCTGTGGTTGAGTGTCGGATTGTTTAACCAGTTAGCAGCGGCGCTGTCTCCGGTTCTTCCACAGATAAAATGCCTGATTGTTGGCGGAGATGCCCTTGATCCCCATGTTATCGGTCAGGTACTGAATACCAGTCCGCCACAACAGCTATTAAATGGCTATGGGCCGAGTGAAGGCACCACCTTTACGGCCACATACCGTATCACAGCATTAGCGCCCGGAGCGGCCCGTATCCCGATCGGCCGACCGGTAGCTAACACGCGGGTTTATCTGTTGGATACTTGCGGTCAGCCAGTACCGTTAGGAGCGGTCGGAGAGATTTATGTTGGGGGCGATGGAGTGGCCTGTGGTTATCTTAATCGGCCTGAATTGACCGCTGAGCGTTTCCTTGTTGATCCGTTCAGTGATAACCCAGATGCTCGCCTATACCGCACCGGGGATTTGGCCCGTTATCTGCCGGATGGCAATCTGGAATTCCTGGGCCGCAATGATCAGCAGGTTAAAATCCGCGGCTTCCGCATTGAGCCAGAGGAAATTGAAGCTCGGTTAGCAGAGTACCCAACGGTACGTGAGGTAGCGGTGTTGGTACGAGGCGAAGGGCAGGAGAAACGACTGGTGGCCTATGTGGCGGCGGAAGCCCGTGACGGATTGGTGAGCAGTCTGCGTGCCCATCTGAGTGCTATTTTGCCTGACTATATGGTGCCGTCGGCCTTTGTGCGGCTGGATGCGTTTCCATTGACTGCTAACGGTAAATTGGATCATCAAGCGTTGCCGGAACCGGACAGTGACGCCTTTGTCCACCAAGTTTACGCTGCGCCTCAAGGAGAAACAGAAATAGCGCTGGCGGCTATCTGGCGTGAATTGCTAGGGATTGAGCAGATAAGCCGGTACGACAGCTTTTTTGCCTTGGGTGGTCATTCGTTGCTTGCGATACGGATGGTTGAGCGCTTGCGTCATTTAGGATTGACACTGACGGCGCGTGATCTGTTCCAATCGCCGGTGCTGTCAGACCTGGCGCAAACGTTGGGACAGCATCAGGCTGTGATAGTGCCGCCTAACGTCATCACTTCGGCAACTACGGCCCTGACGCCAGCGATGTTGCCGCTGATTGATTTGACTCAGGCTGACATTGACCGCATTGTCAGACAAGTGCCGGGTGGGGTGAGCAACATTCAGGATATCTATGCCCTGTCGCCGTTGCAGGATGGCATTTTGTTCCACCACTTACTGGCAAACGAAGGTGATCCCTATTTGTTAGCCGGTCAGGTGGTCTTCGCTGATCGGACGCTACTGGACCGTTACCTGGCGGCAGTACAACAAGTGGTTGATCGCCATGATATTCTGCGTACCGCCTTTGTCTGGCAAGAGTTATCTGTGCCGGCTCAGGTAGTCTGGCGTCAGGCGCCTTTATCGGTCACTGAATTGACGTTAGACCCGGCAGATGGACCGATTTGTGATCAACTGGCTCAACGTTTTAATCCTCGTCATTATCGTCTTGACCTGAATCAAGCTCCGTTGTTGCGGTTTGTGGTGGCGCAGGAGGCTGATGGTCGTTGGATGGTATTGCAATTGCTGCATCACCTGATTGGCGACCATACGACGATGGATGTGATGAACGGTGAGGTTCAGGCGTATCTTGCCGAACAGGAGGAGAGCCTGCCTTCCCCAGTTTCTTTCCGTAATTTGGTGGCTGAAGCTCGGCTGGGGATGAGTCAGGAGGAACATACCCGTTTCTTTAGCGAGATGTTGGCGGAGGTGGATGAACCGACTCTGCCATTCGGATTGACGGAGGTGCATCGTGATGGTTCACAGGTGACGGAATCCCATCGGATGCTGGCGCCGGAATTGAATGATCGTTTGCGTAGTCAGGCTCGGCGTTTGGGCGTCAGTCTGGCGGCATTGTGTCATTTGGCTTGGGCGCAGGTGTTGGCGCGTACCAGCGATCAAGAACAAGTGGTGTTCGGCACCGTGCTGTTTGGGCGCATGGCGGCGGGAGAAGGGGCTGACAATGGGATGGGGCTGTTTATCAATACCTTGCCGCTGCGGTTGGACATTGATGATACCCCGGTACGGGGGAGTGTGCAGGCCGCCCATATCCGACTGGCCGGATTACTGGAACACGAACACGCTTCACTGGCGTTGGCTCAGCGTTGCAGTGGTGTGCAGGGTGAAATCCCCCTCTTTAGCAGCTTGTTGAACTATCGACATAATGCATTTTCAGCAACGTTGGATGAACTTGTAAATGGTATTGAATTCCTTGATGCGCAGGAGCGAACCAATTATCCGTTAGTGCTGTCGGTAGAGGATTTTGGCGAATCTTTGGGATTGACCGTTCAAGTTGCCCAGCCGTTGGAGCCGGAACGGGTATGCGGTTATATGCAACAGGCATTGGAGAGTTTGGCGGCAGCGCTGGAGCAGGCCCCGGAAACACCGGTACGGACATTGAGCATTCTACCGGAAGCAGAGCGTACATTGTTGCTGAAAAACTGGAACGCCACGGAAACCGCCTATTCTGAGGCATTGTGTATTCATCAGTTGTTTGAACAACAGGTAGAGCAAACCCCTGACGCGATAGCATTAGTGCATGAAGATCAGACTCTCAGTTATGCGGAATTAAATACCCGCGCTAACCGGTTGGCCCATCAGCTTATCGCATTGGGCGTCGTGCCCGATCAGCGAGTGGCGATCTGTGTGTCGCGTTCACCGGCAATGATAGTGGGGGTATTGGCAATACTGAAAGCCGGCGGCGCCTATGTGCCGCTGGACCCGGTTTATACCGGTGAGCGTCTGGCGCATATTCTGACTGATGCCGCCCCGGCTATTGTGCTGGCGGATGATATCGGACGTAGTACGTTGGGCGAGAAAATGTTGACTGAGCTGACGGTACTCGACCCTAATATTTTGCCTGATCAGCCGGATAGTAACCCACAGGTGCCGGCATTAACCGCACAGCATCTGGCCTATGTAATTTACACCTCGGGTTCGACAGGGACGCCGAAGGGGGTGATGGTCGAACATCGTAATATCCAGCGTTTGTTTGATGCGACTGAATCCTGGTATCACTTTAACCGACAAGATGTTTGGTGCCTGTTCCATTCCATCGCGTTTGACTTCTCGGTATGGGAATTATGGGGAGCGTTACGCTACGGCGCTAAACTGGTTCTGGTGCCGCACGCGATCGCTCGCTCTCCTCAAGAGCTGCATCAATTCGTGTGTCAGCACGGTATCACCGTATTGAATCAGACGCCGAGCGCGTTCAAAGCCTTTATTGCCAGTTATGTCGCCAATCCATTACCGGATCAGTTGCGTTATATCATCTTTGGGGGAGAAGCCCTCGATCCGGGAATGTTACGGCCGTGGTATCGTCTGCGTGAAGAGACGTCGCCAAAGTTGGTGAATATGTACGGTATCACGGAGACGACGGTTCATGTGACGTATCGGGAACTGAGTCCGCATGATGTGGAACAGACGACCAGTCCTATTGGCGCGCGTATTTCGGATTTAACCCTCTATCTGTTGGATAAATACGGTCAGCCGGTGCCGTTAGGGGTAACAGGCGAATTGTATGTCGGGGGAGCTGGCGTAGCACGGGGTTATCTCAATCGTCCTGAACTGACGGCGGAACGTTTCCTGATTGATCCGTTTAGTGATCAGCCGGGCGCTCGTATGTACCGTACCGGGGATTTAGCCCGCTACCTGCCGGATGGCAATATGGAATTCCTGGGCCGTAACGACCAGCAGGTGAAAATCCGCGGTTTCCGCGTTGAACCGGGGGAAATTGAGGCTCGATTGGTGGAACACCCGGCAGTAAGCGAATCTGTGGTGTTGGCATTGGGGCAAGGGCAAGACCAACGGCTGGTTGCCTATGTCGTGGTGCCAGCGGATGAAGGGCTAGCTAATAACCTGCGTACCCACTTGAGTGTAACTTTACCTGACTATATGGTGCCATCAGCTTTTGTGCGTCTGGATGCATTTCCGCTAACGCCGAACGGTAAATTGGATCGTCGGGCTTTGCCAGCTCCGGACAATGAAGCGTTTGCCCGTCAGATTTATGAAGCGCCGCAAGGGGAAACGGAAATTGCATTGGCGGCTATCTGGTGTGAGTTGCTAGGGGTTGAGCAGATAAGCCGGTATGACAACTTCTTCACGTTGGGGGGGCATTCACTGCTTGCCATGCGAATGATAAATCTTGCTGCCGGTCGGGGTTTGGTTTGCACATTGAATGCTGTGTTCCAATTCCCGGTGTTGGCTGAACTGGCCGCGAAAATTACCTCAGATTTGCTATCTCAACCGCAAAACAGTGCTGTATCGGTGCGATTGGATGGGACAGGGTTGCCGCTATTCTTTGTTCCTAGCGGCATGGGGGATTATTCCTATGTATTTGGACTGGCCCGACATATCCCATCGGGCCATCCGATTTATGCGCTACCTTGGCCGTCGATTAATGAAGAGCCAATGGTAACGATGGAGCAGCAAGCGGCGAGAATGATCACCTTGATAAAGGCTGTCCAACCGGAAGGCCCTTATCGGCTATGTGGTTACTCTTCTGGTGGAATATTGGCTTATGCTATTGCTCAGCAGCTTTTGAATGCGGGTGAAATGGTCAATTTCTTGGGGTTGATTGATGCGCCTGCGCCGCATTATTTAGGGGAACAGATCATGCAACCTAAATATCGGTTCTTTATTGAACTAGCTCGACAGTCGGAGGAGGAGTGCGCGGAAGAGATTGCGGAGTTATACCGTCGAATCGATGAGTTGAATTTTGTGCAGTTTATTGAAGCAGCACAAGAATTGGCATTATATCCGGCAAATCTGCATGCGGATGTGATCGCAAAACGTTGGGGGCAGATCGAGCGTTACGCGCAAATAGTTGCGGATTATGAGCCGCCAGCATTAGCGATAACGCTGCATCAGTTCTATGCGGTAGAACCTTCTCCTGCTATTTCTTTTATGACGGATGAAAAACCGGAGTCAGTGAGCATGGAGCCATCGTTGGGTTGGGCGCAGATAATGTCTGATACTTCGCTTGAGCTGATTGCGATACCGGGTGACCATTTTAGTTTATTGGAGGATGATGAGAATAAAACCGCTTTAGCTCAGGCTTTGAATAGGGCGCTGGTAATCAGTTGTGATGAAGAGACATCGTAATACTGATATAGTCAGAAGTTCTGAATAATTTAACCTTGATATGATAATCCGGTATATACCCGTCATCTTTCAAGTTGCCTCTTTGTTGGCTGCACTCACTCACCCCGGTCACATAGTTATCTATGCTCCCGGGGATACGCTCCCTTGCCGCCGCGATGCATCTCGAAATCCATAGGGTATATATTATTTATACCGGATTTTTTCTTATTTTTAGAATTTAATCTAAGTCTGATTTCTTGTTATATAAAAATATATTTAATTGTGTGATATTGGTTTTTATGAATAATTAATAAGAGTTAATATAAAGTTGAAAATAATCATATTTTTTGGTGTTAATATATAGCAGAAAAAATATAATTTGGTTTAGCGTGCATATATAATAAATACAGATAACTGTTCCACTTTTAATGATGAAATTCAGTGTGTTGCCAATGGAAATTATTTAAAAAATAATAAATTGATAGTTAAGATAAGACGATGGATGGTTAAATTGTTGCAAACAATCTAAATATAACCCGTTTTTGTTGTCCTTTGAAACACCAGTCCGCTCCGATTTTCGGGTTGAAATCAATATCCACCTCATCTTCATAGAAAACGGGATGTAGTTTCCACTATCCGGTTTGAATTGTTCACACAGAAAGTCCAGCCAGGCCATAAAGCGGGTCATACCATCCTATTCTTTCAAATAATCCCAAGGCAGTGTGAGACTTAGGTAAGAGCTATCATCGCCACCCAACCACAAGGCTGTTTTTTCTCTTGGGTGTAACCCTGTTTAAAAAACAGGGTAATCGAGAGACCCAGACGAGAAACGGTCAGCCCATCGCCATTGAGGAAAGTAAACGCGGTCAGTTGTGATTTCAACTGGGCAAAGTAATCTACAGTTTCCATCATTTTCTCCGTCAATTATGAGGCGGTGGATAATCTGTTATTCCCACATATTTGCCGCTTCCCGTATCAGATGCCATACAGTTGTGCCCGTCTCTGCGCCTTCAACATCAAAAGCCATCGCCCCTTGAGCAAAGAAGTACTGCCGACCGGGCAAGCTATCGGTTTGCCAGATCCCGCTGACCAGTGCCGGATGGTTACTTTTCAAAGGCGTCACCTGTAGCGGTCCCCGGTCATAACGGGCATACCAGGCTTGTGTGGAAATATCATTAAAATGACCAGCGCCATAAAAATGCAGGGAATGGCCTTCACGGGGAATGACCCGTATCGGACGTATCAGTTGGTTAATAGCAAAATAACTCTCCGGGACACTGCCCGGCAGTGGCGTTAAGTCCGGGTATTGACCAGCCCGGATCATCAGACCATTGGAGTAAGGCGTAATCACCACATCCGGGTAGAGGTGGCGGGCCAGCACATGACGTATCCAGAACTCCCCACCCAGTCGGTTTACAAAGCGTTTGGACAGTAAGGTGATCCAGTTAATGCCCCGGATAGAATGCCCATACTGTAATACCGCAGTATGAACCGCAGAATTGACTTGCAGGGAGGGATAACGTTGCGCTAGCTGGTACTCTAAGGGAAAGTAGTCATGGTAATCTCTGGGGATAACTAGGCTGTAGCCACAGTCCCCACTGTCCGGTTCGAGTTGTTCACACAGAAAGTCCAGCCAGCCCATAAACTGGGTCATACCCTCTTGCCCTTTTAGATAATCCCAAGGCAGTGTGAGGCTTAGGTAAGAGCTACCATCGTCACCATCAGCTTCATCGGAATCCAGGTAACGCATCAGATAGCGAGGGGCTTCATAGAGATTTTTGGCGTCACTGACTACCCAACTAGAGGGCTGGTTTTTTTTCCGATTAAGAATACCTTCTTCGACTTTGGCAATATTTTCCGGGGAATATTTTTTTAATCCCTTCAGTGAATGACGATGAAAACGCAGGTGAGTACCAAATTCTTCACGAAAGCGACGATAACAGGCCAGAATGCGCTGTTTTTTCTCCTGGGTATAGCCTTGTTTAAAAAACAGAGTAATCGAGAGACCCAGACGAGAAACCGTCAGTCCATCGCCATTGAGGAAGGTAAACGCGGTCAGTTGTGATTTCAACTGGGAAAAGTAATCTGAAGTATCCATATTCTCTCCGTTAATTTATGAAGCGGTGGCGAATGTCACACTCGCCAATATTGCCAGGACGGCGGTTAACGCGGCGGCGCTAACTGCGGCAGCGGCAGCTAAAATTTCCACCAGTGCAATCAGCGCGGCAGCGACGGCAACGGTGACCAGGATAACAACGGCAACGCCGGCAATAATTACAACTAATTCCAGCATGCCTTCACCCACCTCTTTTAATATTTGCATCCAGCTAATGTTTTTCAGCTCTTCCAGAGTGATATCTGAGCCCTGTTGAACGGTTTGCCACCGGGCTTTTATCTCATTTTCAGTCCAGGTCACGATTTTCCCCGTTTGTTCATTAACCCAGGAAAACGCATAGCTGACTTGATGAGTGACCGGATCAATAATTTCTTCACACACCCACTTACCGGCTTGATTGAACCAGATACCAAACTGGGCAAGGAGCTCCCGGGTACTATCTCGGACATAATTCAACCCATTTTCAGCCAGACCAGCCACCTCCTGTCCGAGGATAACCCAGTCTTCATAGCTGGGTAAAAACGACCAGCGGGAAGTGCTGAGCAGCGGTGGATTTTTTGTCAGGGTTTGCGGAATGGTCCCCGGCACACCCTCTGCGGGAGGGGTGAGTAAAGCTTCGTCATCAGGCGGCGAACCGGGCGGCAGCGGGGCCAGTGGGATGGGGTTTTTATAGTGTTGGGAACCGGGTTGATAATGTTTTCGCCACGCCTCATCGTACTGTTTTTGCTCCTCAGTGCGATTATCCATGACGCGCATTACACCAAAACGTTTTTCTGTCGCAATCTGGATATAATCCTTTTCTTGATCGTCAGAAAGATCATCTCCCGGAAATTTCACCTCAATCAACATCTTTAAATTATCAGGGTGCACAGAACCATCGAAGTAGGTGGCATTTCTGCCCGGCCAGCGAAGAGCCTCATCTCTAACCAGAATAATATCGGGGCGCCGAATACGTTTAATCCCAAATTTCTCCGCGTCTTCGGCAGAAGGCCGGGCAAACGGATTACTGGATTGCGGTAAATTATCACCATAACGCTGTTTAGAGTTTTGGCTGGTCGCCAGCATGGGTAAGGGGACATCCTGCTCTCCTCTGATAGCAAACACTACTTCCGCTTTATAGGGCCATAGAAAGTCATGCTTAAGCTCCTCAACCTTAATCAACCCACTCATAATGACTTGATTAAGAAAGCGAATAGCGCCCAGTTTGGTGACAATCATTGCCGGCAGGCGCAGAGCGTATTCGGCTTTTCTCGCCAGATAATAGGGATCTTCATCAGCAGGAAAGACCCCTATTTCCATCGTACAGGTGATTGATGTGACAGCCGGGCACATCTTGCCGTTGTTGGATATTGCCATACTTATTCCTCCGTAAATTCCATAACATGCTCTACCGGTGTGTTATCACTGGCCTGATATAAGGTTTGCTTCGGTTTAGGTGGGTTTTCTGGTGAACTCAGTTGCAGATTTTCTTCTGCCGCACTCTGTACCGTCATCGTTCTGCCCAACGCGTCAGTTTTACCCGGGATGACCTGACCATCGCCAGTGGTAATGGTGTAGGGGACATCCACCAACGGCTTATCGCTTTGCTCGCTGAGCAGGGTATAACGGGCGGAGTAGTCAAACAGCGCACCGGCGGATTTCTTGCCGGTGATATGGTCGGTCATCGTGATGCTGACCCCTTCGATACGGATATTGCCTATCGGGTCAATGACTATCTGCCCGCCTGCGTTCCCAATGATGATTTGCCCGCTTTCAGAGTGCACTGTGATATGTTTACCCACGGTGATTTGCTGGTTATCGGCGATGTTCAGTTGATGACTTTTACCAATGGAAACGGCTTGCTGACCTTTAATGGTCACCGTTTGATTTTGACCGACTTCAAACGTCTGGAAGCCCTGTACGGCTTCATCATCATCGTTTTTAATTATCGCCGTGCGGTTATGCGCCACTTCTGTTTTCTGGTCATTACCTATCTGCGCGGTTTTATCCCAGAGGATCTGCGTTTTCATATTCCGTTGAGCATGAATAAACACTTCCTCGCTTCCTTTGGCATCCTCAAAGCGCAGTTCATTAAATCCCTGTCCCCCGTGAGTCCGGGTTTTAAAGGTGGTACGGGTTTTCTCCAGCGGCAAATTAAGCGGCGGGCGGTTGAGGCCGTTATAGGTACACCCCGTCACAATCGGGCGGTCGATATCGCCGTTGAGATAGCTGACTATTACCTCCTGCCCGACGCGAGGGATCGCCATAAAACCGAAACCGTTGCCGTTCCAGCCCTGTGCCACCCGTACCCAGCAAGAAGCGCCGTCATCCGCTTTATCGTAACGGTTCCAGTGGAAATGAATCCGTATCGCGCCGTGTTCGTTCACATAAATCTCTTCGCTTCCCACCCCGACCACCGTGGCGACTTCATCACCGTCCGCCAGCGGTTTGTAGCGATAAGGCGGCCGCCAGTCCTGATGACCGGGAATAAAGGCGACCTCGTTTGTCAGGGTTGTCCCTTCGCCCCCGTCGTCTGACGCGACAGGTTGCCACCCATGATGCGTGACCGAGATCACCTGCCAGCGGGCGTTCATGGCGGCGATTGG